>NZ_JBEXIJ010000008.1:0-247854 GCF_040608495.1 Micromonospora sp. NPDC005174
GGTGGGGGTGGGGGTGGGGGTGGGGGTGGGGGGTGGGGGGTGGGTGGGGGGTGGTTAGGGGCGGGATTCTTCGGGGCCTACGAAGGCTTCGCTGCGGGCGTCGCCGTCGTCGCTGCCGCCGAAGACACGGGCGTCGTCCGGCGCCTCCGTGTCCGACAGGCGTCGGGTCTGGGGCCGCCTCGGCTGCACCCACTGCCAGGCCAGGTTGCTGTTGGCGTCGCCCAGTTCGGTGCGTACGCGGGGCATCGCGGTGGGCCGGTTGTCCCGGATCCAGGCCACCAGGTGCTCGCGGACGAGGCACCGCAGGTCCCAGAGGCTGCCCGCGTCTGCGGCGCTGACCAGCGCCCGCAGTTTCACCACCCCGCCGGTGGCATCGGTGACCTGCAGGACACAGACCCGGCCGTCCCACAGCTCGGTGCCCTCGACCAGCCGGCGCAGCTCCTCCCGCATGGTCTGCACCGGCACCGCCCAGTCGACGTCGAACTCGGCGGTGCCGAGCACGGCCGCCTCGGTCCGGGTCCAGTTCTGGAACGGCTTGCTGGTGAAGTACGAGGTGGGCAGGATCAGCCGCCGGTCGTCCCAGATCTGGACCACCACGTAGCTGAGGGTCAGCTCCTCGACCCGACCCCACTCCCCCTCGACGACCACCACGTCGTCCAGGCGGACCGCGTCGCTGAAGGCGAGTTGCAGGCCGGCGAAGACGTTGCCGAGCAGGCTCTGGGCGGCCAGCGCGGCCACCACGCCGACGACTCCGGCGGAGGTCAGCACGCCGGCGCCGATGCCCCGCACGCTCGGGAACGTCATCAGCATCACGCCGACGGTCAGGATGACGATCACCGCGATGGTCAGCCGACGCAGCATCACCACCTGGGTACGCACCCGCCGGGCGTGCCGGTTGTTGGGCACGTCGACCCGGAACCGGGCGAGCGCGGTGTCCTCGACGACGATCAGCAGCGCCGCCACCAGCCAGGCCGTGCTGGCGATGACGCAGAGCACCAGCAGGTGCAGCAGTAGCCGCCGCCAGCTCTGGCCGACGGCGTACCCGGTGGTGAAGCGGGCGGCGAACTGCACCGCGAGGACCGTGGCGGCGACCTGGAACGGGCGGTGGGCGTGGTCGGTCAACTCGGTCATCAACAGGGACCGGCGGCCGAACCGTCGGGTGAGCCGGTGGATGACCTCTACCAGGAAGAGGGCGACCGCCGCCGCGGCGAGCGCGGCGACGGTCGTTTCGAGATAGCTCTGCACGAGTGTGGCGCTTCCCTTCGGCCGAGACGCGGGTACTTCGGGCAAAAGCCCAAGAATGCCCGACGTTCTCGGTATCGACCAGCTCAGACCTTGCGGTACCGGGACTGGAGGAAGCAGTAGACGCCGAAGGCGGCGATGCCTAGGGCGACCAGGGTCAGCAGGATCGAGCCGTACGACTGCTCGCGCAGCGTGTGCAGGGCGGCGTCCAGACCGCGGGCCTTCTCCGGGTCGTACTTCACCGCGGCCACGATGACCAGCAGGCCGGCGATGGCGTACGCGACGCCCTTGGCGACGTAGCCGGCGACGCCGAGGCGGCGGGCCAGCGTGCGGGTCTTCGGGCTCATCTCGCCGGTCTTGAGGTGCTTCTCGAACGTCTTGCGGATGCCGTAGATGACCAGGCCGATGCCGATCGCCGCGACCACCAGGCCGGCCAGGCCGACCAGCCAGCGGCCACCGGTGGAGGTCATCAGCTTGCCGCTCAGCGCCTCCTGCTTGTCGGCGCTGTTCGACCCGGCGTCCTTGAACACCTTGAAGGCGGTCCAGGCGAAGTAGAGGTAGACGATGGTCCGGCCGGCCGAGGCCAGCCGCTCCATGACGCGCTCCTTGCCGCGCTCGGCACGGTGCCCGACCGCCGCTTCGAGGCCCTGCCAGATCGCCATGGCGAGCAGGCCGACCGCGACGGCGATGACGAGGAACTTACCGAGGGGCTGTGCGGAGAGGGTACGCAGCGCGCCGGACTGGTCGCCGTCGTCGGACGACGTGCCGAACGCGATCTGCAACGCCAACCAGGCGAAGAGGAGGTGGACGATGCCGTAGCCGATGAAGCCGGCCCGGGCGAGAAGTTCCAGCCACCGGCTGTCCGCCGTTCGGGAGGCGGTGGCTTCGGCGCTACGGGTGAGTGACATGGCGTCACAATCTCCGATTACGAAGATTCCCAAACGTCGGCCACCGCCGCCCGCCTGGTCAGTTGCCCGGGTTGCGGGAGACGCGGATCTTGACCTGCTGGTCGGTGACGCTGTCGACGGTGACCGCGAAGCCACCGGCCTCGGTGGCCTGCTGGCCGGTGGTGAGGGTGAGCTGCTCGCCGGCGACCTCGACGGTCACCTGGTCGCCCTCGGCGCCGACCAGCTTGGCCTCGACGCCCAGGATGGTGGCGCTCGCCTCGACACCCCGCTCGAAGGTGACCGTGCAGGCGTCCAGCCCGCAGTCGGTGGAGGCGCCCTGGGAGCTGCAACCGGCGAGCACGGCGAGGCCGAGCGCCACGGCGGCGACGAGGCCGGCGGCGCGACGGACGGGGGGCAGGGGGATGGTGGCGGGTCGGTTCGTCACCCCGCCAAGAGTACGAGACGTTTGCGACGCCGAGGCGGGGGCGAGCGCGGCGGGCACCCGGGCTAGGGTCCGGGCATGGCCTTCGACATCGCCCGTACCCGGGCCGCCTATCCCGCCCTGACCGAGGGCTTCGTCCACTTCGACGGGGCCGGGGGCACCCAGACCGCGGCCGGCGTGATCGACGCGGTCGCCGACGCCATGCGCGCGGCTGTCGGCAACCGCAGCGCCGCCTTCACGCCGGGCCGTCGCTCGCTGGAGATGGTCGCCGCGGCCCGTCAGGCGGTCGCCGACCTGCTCGGGGCCGAGCCGGACGGTGTGGTGCTCGGTCCGAGCGCGACCGCGTTGACGTACACCCTGGCCCGTACCCTCGGCGCGACCTGGCGGCCCGACGACGAGGTGGTGGTGTCCCGGCTCGACCACGACGCCAACGTGCGCCCGTGGGTGCAGGCCGCCGAGGCGGCGGGCGCGACGGTGCGCTGGGCCGAGTTCGACAGGCACACCGGCGACCTGCCCAGCGGCCAGTACGCCGATCTGGTCGGCGAGCGGACCCGGCTGGTCGCGGTGACCGCCGGCAGCAACGCCGTCGGCACCGTGCCGGACGTGCCGGCGATCGCCAAGATCGCGCACTCGGTCGGGGCGCTGGTCTGCGTCGACGGGGTGCACTCGGTGCCGCACGGGCCGACCGACCTGGCGTCCCTCGGCGCCGACGTGCTGGTCACCAGCGCCTACAAGTGGTCCGGGCCGCACCTGGCCGCGATGGTCGCCGACCCGTCCCGGTGGGAGGCGCTGCGCCCGGCGAAGCTGGTGCCGTCCTCCGACGCGGTGCCGGACCGTTTCGAGTACGGCACCCCGAGCTTCCCGCTGCTGGCCGGAGTGACCGCCGCGGTGGATCACCTCGCCGCTCTGGACCCGGATGCGACAGGTGATCGCCGGGCGCGACTGCGGGCCGGACTCGCCGCAGCGCAGGCGCACGAGGAGGCGCTGCTGGACCGGCTGCTCGCCGGTCTCGCCGAGCGTCCCGCCGTCACGGTCTACGGCTCACCGGCCCGGCGCTGCCCGACGGTCTCGTTCCGGGTCGCCGGGCTGACGCCGATTGCGACCCAGCAGGCGCTGGGTGACGCCGGCTTCTGTCTCTCGGCCGGCGACTACTACGCCTACGAGTACTTCCAGACGATGGGTCTGCGCGACAGCGGCGGGGCGGTGCGGGCCAGCATCTACCACTACAACACGGCAGACGAGGTGGACCGGTTGCTCGCCGAACTCGACGTGGTGGCCGCCGGAGCAGGGACAATGGCCCGGTGAGCACCCTCGTCGAGGACAATCCCGCCAAGAACCGCTTCGAGATCCTGGTCGACGACGCGTTCGCCGGCTTCACCGCGTACGTGCCGCGGGGGAAGGACGTGCTGGTCTTCACGCACACCCAGGTGGACCCGGGCTTCCAGGGCAAGGGCGTCGGGGGCGCGCTGATCCGCGCCACCCTCGACCAGGTGCGGGCCCGGGGCGGCCGGGTGGTGCCGCAGTGCCCGTTCGTGGCGGCCTTCATCGACAAGCACCCCGAGTACGCCGACCTGGTCGCCGAGCAGCCGTAACCCGGGCGGTCGGTGTCAGCGGGTCCGGCCGGTCAGCACCTCGGCGGCGGCCTGCCCGCTGGCCCGGGTGGCACCGTGGGTGGCCAGGTGCACCGCCCCGACGACCAACTCGGGCACGCCCATCTCGACCACGACCGCGTCCGGCCGGGTGACGAGCGCCCGCCGCACGGCCGCGCGCATCCAGTCGTGCCGGTGCAGGTCACGGACCACCAGCACCAGTGGGCGGTCCCCGGCGGCGGTGCCCGGGTCGGCGGGCACCTCGGGCTCGGCGTGACGGACGGTCGTCGTGCCGGGCAGCAGTCCGCCCAGCGGTTCCGCGAGGCCCCACGGGGTTTCCGCGCCGATGGCGATGTTGCGGGGCGGCTCGAACTCGACGACGTACGCGGCGCGGGTCAGCGGCAACGCGACAGGCGCGTCCGGTCCGGTGGTGACCCGTACGGCCCGGCGGGCGGCGACCAGCCCGACGTCGGTGGCCCGGTGGGTGCGGCTCGCGCGGGCGGCGCGGGCGGCAACCGTCCAGGCGGCGAGCTGGCCGACCCGCTTGGCGGCCTCGGCGAGGCGTTCCTCGGGCAGCTCGCCGGAGACGACGGCGGCCACGATGGCGTCGCGCAGTTCCCGGGCGGCCTCCTCGTCGGCCCGCTCGCCACCGACGCAGATCGCGTCGGCGCCGGCGGCGAGCGCTCGCACGGCAGCCCCGGCGAAGCCGTACCGGTCGGCGACCGCGCGCATCTCCACCGCGTCGGTCACCACCACGCCGGAGAAGCCCAACTCGTCCCGGAGCAGCCCGCCCAGGATGCGCTGACTCAGGGTGGCCGGCAGCTCCGCGTCGAGCGCGGGCACCAGCAGGTGACCGGTCATGACCGCCTGTGCGCCGGCCGCCACGGCGGCGCGGAAGGGAGCCAGCTCACAGGCGTCCAGGCGGGCCCGGTCGGCGGTGATGCGCGGCAGGTCGTGGTGGGAGTCGACGCGGGTGTCGCCGTGCCCGGGGAAGTGCTTGGCGCAGGCGGCCACGCCGGCGCCCTGCAGGCCACGGATCCAGGCGGCGGTGTGCCGCGCGACCAGGGCCGGGTCGGCCCCGAACGAGCGGACGCCGATCACCGGGTTGGCCGGGTTGGAGTTGACGTCGGCGTCCGGCGCGTAGTCGAGGGTCACGCCGGCCGCCGCCAGCTCGACGCCGAGGTCGAGGGCGACCGCCTCGGTCAGCTCCGGGTCGTCGACCGCCCCGAGGGCGAAGTTGCCCGGCCGGGAGCTGCCCCGGGCCGACTCGATCCGGGTGACGTCGCCGGCCTCCTCGTCGATCGCCACGATGACGTCCGGCCGCTCGGCGCGCAGCGTCGCGGTCAGCGCCGCCACCTGGGCGGTGTCCACGACGTTGCGGGCGAACAGCACCACCGAGCCGAGCCCCTCGCCGAGCCAGCGGCACACCCAGGGCGGCGGCGTGGTGCCGACGAACCCGGGTTGCAGGACGGCGGCGGCAAGCGTCGGAAGGTGCTCGGCGGGCGCGGTCACGCCGCCGCCTCGCAACGCTCGACGTCGATCGCCGGCGTGTTGACGCCGTCCCGCTGGTTGCGCTCGCTCATGCGGCCCCCGTACCCCATCTCTCGCGCGCCCTCGGCGCACCGCCATCGGCAGGCGGTGCTGCCATGGTCACACCGAGCGATTCAATAGTCAATAAACCTTACAGTTGCCCGGTGGCACCGTTCCCGGGGAGAGTGCGGGGATGGACACCGCCCTGCTGGCCGACGCCACGAGCCCGGCCGACATCCCCGGCGTACGCCTGCTCGGCCTGGTGGTGGGCGCCCTGCTGCTGCTCGCCGCGATCCGGGCCATGTTCGGCCGACGCTGACCGATCAGGCCCCGGCCGATCGGTGTGGCCGACCGCGACCGGGGTACGGCTTCCTCCATCAGCAGGTCCGCGCGCCGAAGGGGAAGCGATGAAGATCGGATACTTTCTGTCCAGTGAGGAGTACACGCCGGCCGAGTTGCTGGCGCAGGCCCGCGGCGCCGAGGCGGCCGGCTTCGAGGCCCTCTGGATCTCCGACCACTACCACCCGTGGGTCGACGCGCAGGGGCAGAGCCCCTTCGTCTGGTCGATGATCGGTGCGCTCAGCCAGGTCTGCTCCCTCCCGGTGACCACGGCGGTGACCTGCCCGACCGTGCGGATCCACCCGGCGGTGATCGCCCAGGCGGCGGCGACCAGCGCGGTGCTGCACGGCGGCCGGTTCGTGCTCGGCGTCGGCACCGGCGAGGCGCTCAACGAGCACATCTTCGGCGACGCCTGGCCGTCCGCCGACGTCCGCCTGGAGATGCTCGACGAGGCCGTCGAGGTCATGCGCGAGCTGTGGCGGGGTGACTTCGTCAACCACCACGGCAAGCACTACACCGTGGAGCACGCCCGGATCTACACGCTGCCCGAGACGCCGCCGTCGATCTACGTCTCCGGGTTCGGGCCCAAGGCCATCGACCTGGCGGCCCGCATCGGCGACGGCTACGTGAGCACCATGCCCGACGGCGAGATGGTCCGCCGCTTCCGGGAGAACGGCGGCGGCGACAAGCCGTGCCAGGGCGGCTTCAAGGCGGCGTACGCGGCCAGCGAGGACGAGGGCGCGCGGCTCGCGTACGAGCGCTGGCCCAACGCCGGGGTGCCGGGCGAGCTGTCCCAGGTGCTGCCCTCGCCGCGCCACTTCGAGCAGGCCTCCGAGCTGGTCACGCAGGACATGGTGCGGGAGGCGTTCGTCTGCGGCAACAGCGCCGACGCGCACCTCGACATGATCGACCAGTACGCCAAGGCCGGCTTCGACGAGGTGTACGTGGCCAACACCGGCCCGCACTTCCAGGGCCTCTTCGACCTCTACCAGCGCGAGGTCCTGCCCCGCCTGAAATGAACCGGAGCACGCCGGGCCCATGATCGTGCGAATGTGTTTCGGTGGTCATGGGCCCGGGTACCTCCGGCCCTCGATGAAACTGTCCACGCACTCGATGACGTTGCGCCGTGCAGCGAAGAGCCTCTTCGGCTGGAAAGCTCTGCGGCCCAACCAGCTCGCCGCCATGCGCGCGGTGATGAAGCGACACGACGCGCTGGTGGTCCTGCCCACCGGTGCCGGCAAGTCGGCGATCTACCAGATCCCGGCCAGCCTCATCCCCGGCCCGACCGTGGTGATCTCCCCGCTGCTGGCTCTCCAGCAGGACCAGATCGCGGCCCTCAACGAGCGCCAACGCCCGGAGCTGCGGGCCGTACGGATCAGCTCGAACGAGTCGGCAGCCCAGCAGGCCGAGGCGATCGCCGAGATCCAGGCCGGCCGGGCCGAGTTCCTCTTCATCACCCCGGAGCAGTTGAGCAACCCGGACCGGATGGCCGAGGTCGCCGCGTTGAAGCCGGCGCTGGTGGCGATCGACGAGGCGCACTGCATCTCCGCCTGGGGGCACGACTTCCGGCCCGACTACCTGGCGCTGGGCCACCTCATCGAGGGCATCGGTCGACCTCCGGTGGTCGCGCTGACCGCCACCGCCTCCCCGCCGGTCCGCGACGACATCATCGCCCGGTTGCGACTGCGCGACCCCGAGGTGGTGGTCTCCGGGCTGGACCGGCCCAACCTCTTCCTGGAGGTGGCGCACTGCCCCACCGAGGACTACCGGTGGCGGCGGCTGATCGCGCTGCTGCGCGACGAGGAACGACCGGGAATCATCTACGTGCCGACCCGGCGCTCGGCCGAGGAGTTGGCCGAGCGGTTGACCACTGCGGGATTCCCGGCGCAGTACTACCACGGTGGGATGCCGAACGGCGCGCGCAACGAACTGCACGAGGCGTTCCTCGCCGACGAGGTGCCCATCATGGTGGCCACCTCGGCGTTCGGGATGGGCATCGACAAGCCGAACATCGCGTGGGTGGTGCACACGGCGCTGCCCGACTCGCCGGACAGCTACTTCCAGGAGATCGGCCGGGCCGGACGGGACGGGCAACCGGCCCGGGTGCTGCTGCTCTGGCGGGCCGAGGACGTGGGCCTGCAACGGTTCTTCAGCGGTGGCCTGCCGGACGAGAACGAGCTGCGGGAGCTGGCCGCGCTGCTGCGCCGCAAGCCGGCCACGAAGACCGAGCTGCGGGAGGTCACCGGCCTGGGGCCGCGCAAGCTGGGCCAGTACCTGTCGCTGTTGGAGCAGGTGGGCGCCGCCGAACCCCGCGCCCGCCAGCGTATCGGCGCTTCCCGCTACTCCCCCGCACCGGTCGACGCGGCAGCGGCGGCCCTGGCGGAGGCGGAGCGCCAGCAGACGGTGACCCGTTCGCGTACCGACATGATGCGCGCCTTCGCCGAGACCACCGCCTGTCGGGGGCAGACCCTGCTGGCCTACTTCGGCGAGCAGATGACCGAGGTCTGCGCCCACTGCGACAACTGCCACCGGGGCACCAGCGTCGCCGACCAGGGCGCCGTCGGGCCGTTCCCGGTGCACAGCCAGGTGCGGCACGGCGAGTGGGGGCGGGGCCTCGTGCTCAGCTACGAGGACGACAAGATGACGGTCCTCTTCGACGAGGTCGGCTACAAGACGCTGTCGGTACGCGTGGTGTCCGAGCAGGGCCTGCTGACCCTGGACTAGCCTGACCCGGGCACCGGCACGGGGCCCGGTGGATCGACCAGACAGAGTATCGATTGACCACACAGAGCAGGGCGGAAGGGGCGTTGCCGTGATCGAGCAGCCGGCGTACACCGGTTTCGGTTTCTCCGACGGGGAGTGGGGGCTGCTGGTCGGCCTGCCGCAGTCGGTGCTGACCGCGGCGAGCGCCGCCGAGTCCGACGGCACCCGCCGGACCATGGCGGAGAACGCGGCCGGGTTGGAAACCATCGGCGCGGGCCGGGAGTCGGCCAGCCCGCTGGTCGCCGCCGTGGCCGGCGAGATCGTGACCCAGGTCGGCGACCCCGAGGCCGGCGAGGAGCTGCCGGTCATCGCGCCCGCCGACCCGCAGGCGTACATCGACGACGTGCTGGTGCGGGCCGGTGAGGCGTCCGCGTTGCTGGCTGCCCGCGTCGACGAGGGCGAGGCCGGGGCGTACAAGCACTGGCTCGTGAAGATCGCGGACCAGGTGGTCGGCGCGGCGTCCAGCGGCGGTCTGCTGGGCATCGGCGGCGAGTCGATCAGCGACTCGGAGCGGCGGTTCCGCGACCGGCTCGCCCACGTGCTCAACGACTGACGGAAGCGACGTCCGGCGACGGCGTGCCGGTCGGCTCGGCGGCGAGTGCCGCGGGGTCGGCCGGTCGGACGCCGCGCAGCGTCAGCAGCGCGGTCGCCGCGCCCAGGACCATCGCCACCATGGCGGCGACCGCGGCGAGGTGCAGCCCGTCGGTGAAGGCGAACCGGGCGGCGTGCAGTACGGCGTCGCCCACCTGTTCCGGCAGTCCCCGCGTCACGGCGAGCGCGCCGCCCAGCGTCTCGCCGGCCGCGTCGCGGGCATCGCTCGGCAACCCGGCCGGCAGTTCGTCGAGGACACCGCGGCGGTAGATCGCCGCGCCCACGCTGCCCAGGATGGCCATTCCCAGCGCGCCGCCCAGCTCGCTGCTGGACTCGGTCAACGCGGAGGCGACACCGGCCTGCTCCGGCGGCGCCGCGCCGAGCACCAGCTCGGTGACGAGCGACATCACCATCACGAGGCCGCCCGCGTACACGCTGGCGCCGAGCAGCAGCAGCCAGAGCGGCGTCTCGGGCGTGACGCGGGTCAGCACCGCGAAGCCGAGCACGGCGATCACGAAGCCCGCGGCGATCAGGTACGCCCGCTCGACGCGCTGGGCGAGCGCGGCGGCCGCCGGGGCGACGCCGCCCACCGCCAGCGACGGTACGAGGCTCCACAGTGCCGCCCGCAGCGGGCTCAGCCCGAGAACCAACTGCAGGTGTTGGGTGGTGAAGATGGCGAACCCGACGAGGGCGAACATCGCGAGCAGGTTGACCGCGAGCGACCCAGCGAAGCCGTGGCGGCGGAACAGCGCCAGGTCGATCATCGGGTACGCCCGGGTCCGCTGCCGGTGCAGGAAGAGCGCCCCGACGAGCAGCCCGGCGACGACGGCCAGCACCCGCGTCGCGCTGACGCCGTCGCGGGCCATCTCCTTGATGCCGTAGATCACCGGCAACAGGGTGCCGAGCGACAGCGCCGCGCTGACCAGGTCGAACCGCCCGCGCGCCGGATTGCGGAACTCGGGCACCAGGACCGGGGCGAGCAGGAGCAGCAGCAGCATCGCCGGGATGTTGATCAGGAAGATGGAGCCCCACCAGAAGTGCTCCAGCAGCACGCCACTGAGCACCGGGCCGATGGCGATGCCGCCGGTGAGCGTGGCGGTCCAGATGCCGATCGCGGTGCCCCGCTGCTTGGCGTCGTGGAACATGTTGCGCACCAGGGCGAGCGTGGACGGCATCAGGGTGGCCCCGCCGACGCCGAGGACGGCGCGCGCGGCGATCAGGGTCTCGGCGCTGTGGGCGTACGCGGCCAGCAGGGACGCCGCCCCGAACGCGGTCGCGCCCAGCAGCAGGAGCCGACGGCGACCGATCCGATCACCCAGGGCGCCCATGGTGATCAGCAGCCCGGCGAGCACAAAGCCGTAGATGTCGAAGATCCAGAGTTGCTGGGTGGCGCTGGGCCGCAGCTCCTCGCTGATGAACGGGACGGCGAAGTAGAGCACCGACACGTCCATCGACACCAGGAGCAGCGGCAGCATCAGCACCGCGAATCCGATCCATTCCCGCCGGCCCGCGCGGGGTGCCGGTGCGGTCGTCACTGTCATGGAGACTCCTTCTGCGTATGTCGTACGCTTTAATGCGTAGACCATACGCAGAACTAGGATGGCGGGGCAAGGAGGAAATGTGGCGAAGACGAAAGACGACAGCGGCCCGGCGCTTCCGCCGGCCATCGAGAGCGCCTGGGGGCTGCGGGAGCGGCCACCCAAGGGCCCCCGGCCGGGCCTCACCGTGCCCGCCATCGTCGACGCGGCCGTCCGGGTCGCCGACGCCGACGGCCTGGCGGCCGTGTCGATGAGCCGGGTGGCCAAGGAACTCGGCGCGGCCACCATGGCTCTCTACCGACACGTCGGCTCCAAGGACGACCTGCTGACGCTGATGGTGGACGCCGGCTACGGCCCCTCACCCGGCCCGGCGGCGCCGGAGGACGACTGGCGCGCCAACCTGACCCGCTGGGCCTGGGCCGAACACGATGTCCTGCGACAGCGCCCCTGGCTGCTACACGTACCGATCGCCGGGCCGCCGATCACACCCCAGCAACTCGGCTGGATGGAGGACGGGTTGGGCTGCCTCGATGGCACTCCCCTGCCCGAGAGCGAGAAGATGTCGATCCTCCTGCTGGTCACCGGGTACGTCCGCAACGAGGCGATGCTCGTCAACCAGCTCGCCGAGGGCAGCCGGGCCGCTGGCGTCGAGCCGGGCGAGCTGATGCCGGCGTACGGCGCGATGCTGGCGCGTCTGATCGACCCGGTCCGCTTCCCGGCGCTGACCCGGGTGCTCGGCGCCGGCGTCCTCGACCAGGACGACCCTCCGGACGACGAGTTCACGTTCGGTCTGGACCGGATCCTCGACGGCGTCGAGGCCCTGATCGCCCGCCGGACGGCGTGAGGGGGCGCGGATGCTAGCCAGGAACACCATCGACACCACCGTCCTGCCGCCCGCTGAGCGGTTCGGGATGTGGCTGGACCTGGTGGCGCGCACGTCCGTGCCGTTGCGGATGGAGTCCCCGTACGCCGACGACTTCGCCGCCCAGGCCGAGTTCATCGACCTCGGCGCGATCCAACTGGCCAGGTACCAGTACCCCTCACTCGATGCCACCCGCAAGCTGATCCGACAGTCGGACCCGGAGCTGTACATACTCGCCTTCACCACCAGCGGGGTCGGCACGTCCAGCCAGGACGGTCGGCGCAGCGACATCCTGGCCGGCGAGTTCACCTTCTACGACGCCTCGCGCCCGCACGACGTCTGCCACCACGCGAGCGAGCCGGGACGGACCCAGGCCACCTCGATCACGACGGTGATCCCGCACTCCGCGCTTCCGTTGCCGCCGAAGCGGATGGCCGCGCTCTACGGCGGCCGGATGTCCGGTAGCGAAGGGCTCGGGGCGCTGCTGGCGCAGTTCCTGATCCAGGTGACCGGGCACCCCGAGCAGTACCAGGCCGCCGATGCCAGCCGGCTCGGCGCGGTGGGGCTCGACCTGGCCACCACCCTGCTCGGCCGCAACCTGGTCGCCGAGGACGCCGTGCCGACCGAGGTCCGCCGCCGGGCGGTGGTCACCCAGGTGCAGGCGTACGTCCACCGCCACCTGGGCGACCCCACGCTCGGCCCGCAGATCGTCGCGGACGCCCACCACATCTCGCTGCGGACGCTGCACCGCCTGTTCGAGGCCGAGAACACCACGGTCGCGACGTACATCCGCGACCTTCGACTCGCCCGGTGCCGGCGGGACCTCACCGACCCGACACTGCGCACCCAGCCCGTGCAGGTCATCGCCGCACGGTGGGGGTTCGGCGACAAGGCCCACTTCAGTCGGGTGTTCAAGGCCGCGTACGGGGTGAGCCCGCAGGCGTTTCGCGACGGCGAGCCAGGTGCGGCGCAGGACGTCAACCGCTTGGCATCCGAAGTCAACTCCTCTTCGGCAGACTGACGGTCGACGCGGCAGAGGCGGCGCCCGCGCACCCGGGCCCGCATCGGTCGCGAACGGGGGCCGTGGCGAGGCGCCCGCCGCAGTACGCGGCGGGCGGCCGCCCGGTGCCGCCCCCGGCCGAGGCTCCGGCCCCGTCGCTTCCCCCCCAGGATCGTCGGCGGGGCCGGTCAGGCCTTCTCGAGCAGCTCCAACACGACCCGCTCGACCTCCTCGCGGGGGGCGTCCGCGTCGATCGGCACCACGACCCCGTCCTGGTAGAGATCGACGACCCGCGGGTCCACGTAGGACGTCCGCGCCACCGTCGGTGTGTTGCCCAGCAGCTCCGCCACCGCGCGCATCACCCCCGCCACCGCCCTGCGCCGAGCGGTGACCGAGCGGGCCGGGTCGGCGGCGGCCAGCTCGGCCGCCGCGAGCACGGTGGCGTGCCAGGTGCGGAAGTCCTTGGCGGTCATCTCGCCGCCACTGGCGTCGCGCAGGTAGCCGTTGACCTCGTCGCTGCGCACGTCCCGCCACTGGAGGCCGTCCCAGTAGCCGAACAGCCGGTCCGCCGTGCGGCGACGACGGCGCAGGTTGACCAGCACCTCACACAGCTGCGGGTCCTCGATCCGGCGTACCTGCTCGATGCCGCCCTTCGCGGGGAACTCGAAGACCACGCAGCCGCCCCGGGTCCGCGCGTGCTCCGGGCGCAGGGTGGACACCCCGAACGTCGGGTCGTCGCCGGCCGCGTACTGGTCGCTGCCGACCCGGAACATCCCCATGTCGAGCAGGCGGGCCACGGTGGCCAGCACCCGGTCACGAGACAGCCCCCGGCTGCCCAGGTCCTGCCCCACCCGCTCACGCAGCACCGGCAGCCGTCGGGCCACCTCCAGCATGTGGTCGAACTTCGCCGCGTCCTGCTTCTCCCGCCACACCGGGTGGTACAGGTACTGCCTGCGCCCGGCCGCGTCGATACCGATCGCCTGGATGTGGCCGTTCGAGTGCGGCGCGATCCACACGTCCTGCCAGGCAGGAGGGATCACGAGGTCGTTCAACCGCGCCCGGGTGGCCGGATCACGCACGACGGCACCATTCGGGTCGACGAAGGTCCAGCCCTTACCGCGCCGGCGTCGCCCGTAACCGGGCCGACCCGGATCGCTACGCCGCAACCGCACCGGAGACCCGCACCACCCTCTCCACCTCGTCCACGGCGGCCAGTACCTCGTCGAGAGGCAGAGCCGTCAGTGTCGGGTGGCTTCCTACCCCGTCCCACCTGGGCCAATCCCCCTCGCCAACCCAGAGGGCCCGGTGTTGGGGCCGGTCCGGTGGAGGCCCCCACGCCGCCGGGGGCACCGGCCCGAAGAGCACCACCGACGCGGTCCCGTACGCGGTGGCCAGGTGCGCCACACCGGTGTCACCGCTGACCACCAGCCGGGCGTCGGCGACCAGCGCGGCCAACGCGCCGAGGTCGGTCCGGCCCGCCAGTACGGCTGCCGGCGGCAGACCGGCCGCCTCGGCCACCCGTCCGGCCAGCGCGCGTTCGTCGGCCGAGCCGGTGACCAGCACCCGGTGCCCCCGCTCGCGCAGCGCCCGGGCCAGCGCCGCGAACCGGTCGGCGGGCCACCGCTTGGCGGGAACGTTGCTGCCCGGATGCAGCAGGGTCGCGCCGACCGGCAGGCCAACCGGCTCGGGTCGGCGCAGCCCCAGGTCGCGGCGGTCGGTGGGGATGTCGTACCAGGACAGCAGCCGACACCAGCGGTCCACCTCGTGCTCGTCGTCGGCCCAGCGCGGGCCGTCGTCGAACCCGGCGGCGGCGTTGGCGAAGGCGAGGAGCCGCCCGGGACGGGCGGCGGCCAGCAGCCGGTGTGACTCCGGCCCGCGCCCGTGCAGGTTCACCGCGACCTCCGGGGCGCGGCCCGGCCGGACCGGCGCGTCCAGCCCGGCGGTGTCCACCAGCCGGTCGACCCCACCGACCAGGTCGACGAGCGGGGCCAGGCCGGCCGGCGCGGCGAGCGCCAGCTCCCGATCGGGGTACGCCGCCCGCAGCGCCCGCAGCGCGGGCACCGCGGTGACCAGGTCGCCGACGCCGAGGGCGCGCAGCACGAGGATCACGGGTACGACGTCTCCTGCTCGGCGCACACGACCATCTCGCGGACGGCGCAGCCGGGCGGCTGCTGGAGCGCGAACATGACCGCCGCGGCCGTGTCGACGGGGTCGTTGAGGATGGCGTCCGGTCCCGGCTTGTACTGCGGGTCACGTTCGTCGAAGAAGGCGGTGCGCATCCCGCCCGGGATGAGCAGGGTGACGCCGACCTGACCGGCGAGTTCGGCGGCCAGCGCACGGGTGAACCCGACGACGCCGAACTTCGCCGCGCAGTACGCGGTGGCGTCGCCGACCGCCTTGACGCCCAGAGTGGAGGCGACCGTGACGATGCGCCCCGCGGAGGCTTGCAGGAACGGCAGCGCGGCCCGGATCACCGCGGCCGTGGCCAACAGGTCCACGGTGACGATCCGGTCCCAGGTCTCCCCCGGCACGTCGGCGAGGCGACCCGGCACGTCCATGCCGGCGGCCGTGACCACCGCGTCCAGGCCACCGGCCTGCTCGGCGAGGTGCCGGGTGGCCGCCTCGGCGGCGCGGGTGTCGGCGAGATCGCACTCGGTCCAGTCCACGCCGTCGGCCGGCGGCTGCCGGTCGAGCACGAGCGGGCGGCCACCGGAGGCGGCCACCGCCGCGACCACCGCCGCGCCGAGTCCGCTGGCGCCGCCGGTGACCAGGACGGCGGGTCCGGCGTCGGGTCGCGTGGCGGTCATCGGGTCCGCTCCGGCATCGACGTGACCTCGGTGGTGACGCCTACCGGTGGCGGCTCACCGCCCGCGCCGACGGCCTGCCCGGCGGCGGAACGCGCGATGAGGTCGCTGGTGGAGCGACCGTCCAGGTACGGCACCACCACCGTGTTCCCGCCCCACCGGCGCAGCACCTCCGCCTCGGGCAGCGTGGCCGCGTCGCCGACACCGCTCGCGTAGTCGCCGCCCTTGACCCAGACGTCGGGGCGTACCCAGGACAGCACCGCCTCGGGCGTCGGCTCGTCGAAGACGAGGACGGCGTCGACGCAGCTCAGGGCCGCCAGCAGCCGGGCGCGGTCGCCCTCGGGCAGCACCGGCCGCTGTGGCCCCTTCAACCCGGCGACGCTGTCGTCGGAGTTCACGCAGACGATCAGGCAGTCGCCGAGCTGCCGGGCGGCCTGCAACGTCGCCACGTGCCCGGCGTGCAGCAGGTCGAAGCAACCTCCGGTGGCCACCACCGTGCCGCCGGCGCCCCGTACCTCGGCGAGGAGCGCGGCGACCGCCGCCACACCCACCCGCTCGCCGCCGAGCTGGCTCGTGCCCCAGCGCGAGCCGCGCGGGCCTGCCTCGGCACGCGCGCCGACCGCCCGTTCGGGGGCCGGCAAGGCCGTGGCCACTCCCCCACCCGCCACGTACGCGGACGCCTCGGCGACCGCCGCCTGCACCGCCTCGGAGACGAGCGCGCCCTGTGCCAGTGCGAGACCGGCGGCCGCGGCGAACCGGTCACCCGCCCCACAGGTGTCGCCCTCGGCGCTGCCCGCGGTGGGCACCACCAGCGGCGTCGATCCGGCGTGGCAGAGCAACGCGCCGTCCCCGCCCAGCGTCACCGCAACCGCACCCGCCCGCCACCGTCGACGCAGCCCCTGCGCGCCCTGGGATGCGGTGGCGAGCCGGGACGCGCCGGGCACCGTCGGGACCAGCTCGCGTACCTCCGACTCGTTCGGGGTGACGAGGTGCACGCCGGGCACCGCCGCCGGCCCGCGCGGGTGCGGGTCCCAGACGACCGGCGCACGGGTGGCGGCCAGCGCGGCGCGCAGCGCTGGCTGCCGGGCCACCCCCCGGCCGTAGTCGCTGACCAGCACCGCCGACGCGGCGGCGAGCACCCGCAGCACCTCGTCCGAGGGCTGGCCCGGTTCACCGGAGGCACCGCCCCGGTCGTGGCGCAGCAGCACCCGGCCCCGGGCCCGCAGTCGGATCTTCTCCGGCGTCGCGCCGGAGAGCGCCAGCGGATACACCCGCACGCCGGCGGCGGCGAGCAGCGCGCTGAGCCGCGCGCCCCCGGCGTCGTCGGCGAGCGCGGTGACCAGCACCACGTCGGCCCCCTGCGACGCCGCGAAGACCGCCGCCAGGCCGGCCCCACCGGGCCGGTCGACTGCCGAGGTCTCGTCGAGCACCGGCACCGGGGAGTCCGGGCAGAGGCGGTTCACCAACCCCTCCACGTCCCGGTCGAGCAGAGTGTCCCCGACGACCACCACGGGTCCCCTCACGCTTTCCTCCTCATCCTCACGCGTCGATCTGCTGTGCGGCCGGGCCGTCGAGCACCACCTCGACCCCGGTGCGTACCGGCTCGGACGCGAGCCGACCGGCCGTCGCGGGCTCGGCGGCGGCCAGCGCCACGGGCAGTTCCTTCTCGAGGTACTCGCAGATCAGATGACTGGTGACGAGATGCAGCTCCTGGACGACCTGCGTGTCGGCCGACGACACGGTGAGCGCCTCGTCGCAGGCGTCCGCGAGGGGGTTGGGCGCGGGTCCGGTGAGCGCCCAGGTGGTCAGGCCGGCGGCGTGCGCGGCGTGCGCGGCGGTGATCAGGTTGTCGCTGGCGCCGCTGGTGCTGAGCAGCAGCAGCACGTCGCCGGGTCGGCCGTGAGCCCGCACCTGACGGGCGTAGACGTCGGCGTAGCCGTAGTCGTTGGCGATGGCCGTCACGGCGCTGGTCTCGGCGTGCAGGGCGATCGCCGACAGCGGTTGGCGGTCGTCGTGCAGCTTGCCCACCAGCTCGGCCGTGAGGTGCTGGGCCTCGGCGGCGCTGCCGCCGTTGCCGGCGACCAGCAGCCGTCCGCCGCCGGCCAGCCGGTGCGCCAGGAGAGCGCCCCAACGCGCCAACTGCGGCTCACACCGGCGGTACGGGCCCAGTGCCGCGGCGAGGTTGGTCAGGTGCTCCTCGAGCGGGCTGACCGCCGGCATCAGGCCACCACCCGGGTCGGCCGGCGTACGGCGGCGACCTCGTTGTAGACCTCGGTGAGGCGTTCGGCGGTGACCTGCCACGAGTAGCGCGACCGGGCCCGCTCGCGGGCCGCCGTGGCGTACCGGAAGCGGCGGATGCGGTCGTCGAGCAGCCCTCGGATCGCGGCGGCGAGGGCGTTGGGGTCGCGGGCCGGCACGAGGTCACCTGTCGTGCCGTCGACGACGGTGTCGCGGATACCGCCCACGGCGGTGCCGACGACCGGCACGCCGCACGCCATCGCCTCCAGCGGGGTCAACCCGAACGGCTCGTACCAGGGGGCGGCGACCAGCAGGTCGGCCGAGCGGTACCAGCGGCCCATCTCCTCGCGGGGTACCGCGCCGACCAGGTGCACCCGGTCGGCGACCCCGCACGACTCGGCGAGAGCCCGCAGCCGCCGGGCGTACGGGTCGGTCTCCAGCAGCCCTTCGGGTGGCCCGCCCACCACGACACAATCGGCGTCGGGAACCAGCGCCATCGCGCGGACGACCGTCTGGAAGCCCTTGCGCTCGACCAGCCGGCCCACGGTGAGGATGCGGGCGCGACCCGGCTCCCGGTCGGCGACCGGCCCGAGCGGGGCGAACGACGAGAGGTTGACGCCGGAGGGCACGACAGTCATCCGGGACCGGGGCACCCCCATCCGGACCAGCTCGCCGACCTCGTCGCGGCACTGGGCGACCACCCGGTCCACCGAGCGGCCCAGCTCCCGCTCGTAGGCGATGCGCCGGGCCGGGCTGGTGTCCTGCACGCCCTGGTAGCGGCGTTTCACCGTGCCCAGCGCGTGGTACGTCTGGACCACCGGCACGCCGGTCTGTCGACCGGCGGTCAACGCGGCCAGGCCACTCATCCAGAAGTGCGCGTGGATCACCTCGGGCGTCCAGTCCCCACCCCGCCACCGCTCGACGAGCCACCGGCTGAACTCGCGCATGTGCGGCAGCAGCGCGTCCTTCGCCACCGGCTCGGCCGGACCGGCCGGCACGTGCACCACGTCGTACCCGTCCGGGGCCCGAACGGTCACCGGCAGGTCGAGGGCGTCCCGGCGGGTGTACACCCGTACCTCGTGCCCGGCGGCGACGAGCGCGGCGGACAGCTCGGCCACGTGGGTGTTCTGGCCGCCGGCGTCCTCGCCTCCGAGGATGGCGAGCGGGCTGGCGTGCTCCGAGATCATCGCGATCCGCATACTTCCTCCTCCAGCAGCCGGTCCCAGTCAGCGAGGAAACGGTCGAGGCCGTATCTGTCGCGCGCGGCGGCCTGAGCTGCCACGCCGGCCTGACGCGCGGCCGCCGGCTCGGCGATGAACCGGCGGGCGGCGTCGAGCAGGACGTCCATCCGGGTGGCGAGGGCGCCCGCCTCCGGAGGCACGGCGGTGACCGCCTCGGTGGTGGCGAGCGCGACGACCGGCATGCCGATCGCCATCGCCTCGATGAGGCTGAGCCCGAGGCTGGTCCAGCGGCACAGGTGCAGGTACGCCCGCCGACGGGCCAGTTCGGCGTGCATCCGGTCCTGGGGCACGTCGTCGTGGCTGGTGAGCCGGTCGGCGGGCAGTCCGAGGTGGTCGGCGAGGCCCGCGACGCCCATGCCGAACACGTCCAGGGGCGCGATCGCGGCGAACTCGGGCAGCAGGTCCGTGCCGGTGACCCGTCCCCGCCGCACCGGCTCGTTGATCACGACGGCGAGCCGGTCCAGTTCACCCGTGTACGACACGGCCGGCGCGACGATGCCGTGGTCGATGACCCTGGTACGGGTCGCGCCGGTGTCCCAGAAGATCTGGTTGAACCCGGTGACGTGGGCGACGAGCAGGTCACCGCGGTCGGCCATCGGGTGTCGGGTGTTCGGGACGTCGCCCTTGGGAGTGTTGTGCTCGACGTAGATGGCGGGCACGTCGCGCCCGGGACGCCGTCCCAGCCACTGCTCGGCCAGGTCGACCTCCTCCGGGCGTTGCAGCACGACCAGATCGACGTCGGTGCCGGGCAGGTCGTCGGGGGCCACCTCGACAGCGCTGTCCGGCCACGGATAGGTGCGGGCGCGGCCGAGGCCGTACGGACCCCGGTCGGGTGTGGTGGGAATCAGGTAGCGGTGACTGCCGTGCACGAAGGACGTGGTCCAGGAGCCGTGCACGTGCCAGAGCAGGATGTTCATCGGATGCCACCGCCGCTGGCTGTCAGCGTCCGTACCGCCTCGACCACCTCGGCCGGGTCGACGCCGCTCAGGCACGGGTGCCCCGGGATCGGGCAGGCCGCCGCCCGGGTGTCGCGGCAGGGCGCGTTCGCGTCGCCGAGCCGGACCGTGGGCACCCGGTAGGGCCCCCACTGCCCGAAGGGGACGGTCGGCGCGAACAGGCTCACGACCGGCACACCGGCCGCGGCGGCCAGGTGCGCGGGTCCGGTGTTCCCGACCACCACGGCGGCGGCGTCGGCGACGAGCGCGGCCAGTCCGGCCAGGTCGGTCGTACCGCCCAGGTCGGTGCCGCCCGCCGCCGCGACCCGGGCGGTGACCGTGCGCTCGTCGGGTCCGCCGGTGACCAGCACCCGGTGCCCGGCCGCCGTCAGCGCGGTGGCGATCCGCGCCGCCAGCTCGGTCGGACAGGCCCGGCTCGACGCGGCCGAGCCGGGATGCAGCACCACGTAGCCGGGGTCACCGACGGCGGCGGGGCGGGGCGCCACGGCGTCGTCGCGGAGCCGCAGCACGGGTTCGTCGCCGGCGGGCAACCGGTAGCCGGCCGCGGCGGCGAGGGAGAGCGCGCGCTCGGGTTCGGGAACGCCCACCGGCACCCGGTGGCGGATGTCCACAAGCGCGCCCGGGTAGTCGTCGCTGATCGCGGCGATCCGGGTGATCCCGGCCATGCGCAGCAGCAGCGCCAGCGGCAGCGCGGACTGGTGGAACGAGGTGAACACCACCGCCTCGTCCGCGCCGACGGCCCAGAGGCGGGCGGTCAGGCGGCGCATGGCGTCGGGGTCGACCGGTGCGGGAGCGGGATCGATCCACGGCAGCGGGTGTTCGATGATCTCGTCGACGCCGGGCAACAGCTCGGCGGCGGCACGTCCACGGGGGCCGCAGAGCAGCACCACCCGCTGCGCGCCGGCCGCGACCGCGCGGATCGCGGGCCCGGTGACGAGCACGTCCCCGGCCGAGTCGGAGCGCACCACCAGCGCCGTACCCACCTTGTCGGCGGTCCGCGCGGGCCGCACGGCCCGCTGACGGCGCAGGATCTCGTCCACCGCGGACGGGAGGTCGGTCGCCACCCAGCCGGCGGCGGCGATCTCCTCCGGCCGCGTCACAGGGGTGGGCACCAGCACCCCGGCCGCGCCGGCGGCCAGCGCCGCGCCCACGTCACGGCCGATGTCACCCACCAGCACGCAGCGCGACGCCCTCGTGCCCAGCTCCCGGGCGGCAGCGTGCACCAGACCGGGCGCCGGCTTACGGCAGTCGCAGCCGTCGGCGTCGTCGTGCGGGCAGACCAGCCAGGCGTCGAAGCCGCCCAGCAGCTCCTCGACGCGGGCGTGCACCGCCCGCATCTGCTCCTCGTCGAAGTAGCCCCGGGCCAGGCCCGACTGGTTGGTCACCACCGCCAGGCGCAGGCCGGCAGCCCGCAACCGGTCCAGCGCCGCCCGCGCCCCCGGCAGCGGGCGTACCTTCTCCGGGTCGCCGTTGTACGGCACGTCCTCGATCAGGGTGCCGTCACGGTCGAGCAGGACCGCGTCGTACAGGACGCCTGCGTCGGATCCGCGACCAACCCGGCCAGCACCGGCGTACACCCGGGCTGACCTGCGCTGATACGGATCCTCCTGGTCCTGTCGCACAGCCGGCGGGTTCCCGGCGCCCGAAGGAGTAAACGTCGTCGTCAGCGCCGTGGGCCAACGCCGCCGGCGGTGCCCCGGGTCGCCTTACCCACCGCCTCGGAGAAGCTAACCCGCCGGCCCGTTAGCCGCCGTCGCGGCGCGGGTATGGGAGTCCAGTGGCGATAGTGGAGAAAGTGATCGACGCTCCCCCGCAGCAGGTGTTCGACGTCCTGGCCGACGGGTGGACGTACAGCGACTGGGTGGTCGGGACGGCGCACGTGCGCGACGTGGACGACGCCTGGCCGCGCGTGGGCAGCCAGTTGCACCACCGGGCCGGGCCGTGGCCGTTCTCGTTGCAGGACGCCTCGACCGTGCTGGTCTGCGAGCCGCCGCACCGGCTGGTGCTGCGCGCCGGTCTGTGGCCGGCCGGCGAGGCGATCGTGGCGTTCACCCTGGAGCCCGTCGACGAGGGCGCCACCCGCGTCCGTATCGGTGAGGACTTCGCGGCCGGCCCGCTGCGCTGGGTCCGGAACAAGGCCAACGACCTCGTGCTGCACCTGCGGAACCGGGAGACGCTGGCTCGCCTCTCCGACATCGCCACACGACAGAGGGGTCCGAGGTGACGCGGACGGTGGTGGCCCGCCGCCTGCGCTGAGCGCGTCGCCACCTGCGGGCGGTCCGACCGACGGGGAGCCTTTTCAATCCAGGTCGGGCAACTGGCTACCCTCTGGGGTAGCCGTGTCCGCAAACCGAGGATGTCCGACATGATCGAGCCCGTCCAGCTGCCGTCGCCGTGGCGAGACGCACACCTGACAGTCGTCGTACCCACCTACAACGAGGCGGGCAACCTGCCGGCGCTGGTCGAGCGGCTGCTCGCGCTGCCGCTGCCGGGACTGCGCATCCTCGTCGCCGACGACAACTCCCCCGACGGCACCGGGGAGGTGGCCGACAAGCTGGCCATCGAGTACCCGGAGCGGATCGAGGTGATGCACCGGGCCGGCAAGGAGGGCCTGGGCCGGGCGTACGTCGACGGCATGACCCGGGCGATCGAGGGCGGGGCCGAGTTCGTGGCCCAGATGGACGCCGACCTGTCGCACCCGCCGGAGGCGCTGCCGGGGATGCTGGGCGCGCTGCTCTCCACCCAGGCCGGCGTGGTGATCGGTTCCCGGTACGTGCCCGGTGGCGAGCTGGACGAGAACTGGCCGCTGTACCGCCGGGCGCTCAGCGGCTGGGCGAACCTCTACGTGCACACGCTGCTGCGGGTGCGCATCCGTGACCTGACCGCCGGCTTCAAGATCTGGCGGGCCGACGCGCTGAAGGACATCGGCCTGCACCGGGTGCAGTCCAACGGCTACAGCTTCCAGGTGGAGATGCACTACCTGGCCACCAAGCTCGGGCACACGATCCTCGAGGTCCCGATCCGCTTCGAGGAGCGGCGTGACGGCGTCTCCAAGATGACCACCGCGACCAAGGTCGAGAGCGCGCTGATGCCGTTCCGCCTGCGCAGCAAGCACCGCAACATCACGTCCTGACGGCTCTTCCCAGCATTGATCAAGAGGTTCGCGTCAGATTCCGGCTCGCCGGTGACGCGAACCTCTTGGTCACCGCGTCAGGTCGGGGGGTAGACCGCTCGATGGGCGGTGGAGATCGCCGCCGCGTAGGCGCGCCCGGTCAGGGCGCGGTCGCGGGCCAGGGCCGCGCGGGCCGCGTTGGCGCCCGGCGCGCCGTGCACCCCACCGCCCGGGTGCGCCGAGGAACTGGCCAGGAAGAGCCGGTCCACCGGGGTGTCCGCCCGGCCCAGGCCGGGAATCGGGCGCAGGAACAACTGTTGGTACGCGGCGGCGGTGCCTCCACCCAACGCGCCACCGACCAGGCTCGGGTCGCCCTTCTCCAGGTCGGCGGGCCCGGCCACGTGCCGACCCACGATGAGCTGCCGAAAGCCCGGGGCCGCCGCTTCGAGCACGTCCTCCATGCGCTGCACGTGCCCGGCGATGTCCTCGGTTCGCCAGTTCTGCCGGAACGGCAGGTGGGTGTACGACCAGAGCGACTCGGTGCCCGGCGGTGAGTGGCTGGGGTCTGCCACGGACATCTGCCCGACCAGCAGGAACGGGTCGCGGGGCAGTTCGCCGCGGGCCAGCTCGCCGGCGTAGCGGGTCAGCCCGTCGAGGTCCGCGCCGAGGTGCACCGTCCCCGCACCGGCGACCGCCCGGTTGGTCCACGGGACCGGGGCGGAGAGCGCCCAGTCGACCTTCAGCGTCGAGCCGTCCCACCGGAAGTGCGCCAGGTCCTCGACCAGCCGCGACGGCAGGGCCGCCGCACCGACGAGGTCGAGGTAGAGCGCCGGCGCCGGCACGTCGGCGAGGACGGCCCGCCGGGCCCGCCACAGCGTGCCGCCCTCGGTGCGTACGCCCACCGCCCGGCCGCGCGCGGTGAGCACCCGGTCGACCCGCGCGCCGTACAGGATGCGACCACCGCGTTCGGCGAGACGGTCCACCAGCGCGTCGGTGATCCGCCGTGCGCCGCCGTCGGGCACCGGCCAGCCGACCTGTTGGCCGAGCATGGCCAGCAGCCAGCCGTACACGCCGGAGCCGGCCTCCTCGGGGGACAGGTCGGTGTGCAGGGCGCACCCGGCGAGCAGCGCCGGCCCACCCGCCCCGTCGAACAGCTCGTCGCCCAGCTTGCGTACGGGCACCACGAGTCGGCGGGCGAGCCGCAGCGCTCCGGCGACCCGCAGCCGGCGTAGCAGGCCCAGCCCGCCGCGTACCGGCGGGAACGGAGTGGTGATCGTGGTCAGCATCGGCTCGGCCACGTCGAGCCAGTCGGTGTACGCGTTCAGCCAGCGCTTTCCGTCGCCGGGGGCGAACTGCTCCAACGAGGCGGCCGTGGCGTCCGGGTCCCGGTTGATCACCGCGGCCCGGCCGTCGGGCAACAGGTGTGCCAGCACGTCCGGCGCGTGCCGCCAGGACAGTCCGTAGCGGCCCAGGTCGAGACCGTCGAGCACCGGCGAGGCGTACCCGAGGGGGTAGAACGAGCTGTAGAGGTCGCTCAGATAGCCCGGCGCGGTCACCTCGGCCGACTGGACCGCGCCGCCGGGCACGGCGGTCGCCTCCAGCACGACCACGTCCCACCCGGCGTCGGCCAGGAGGTTCGCCGCGACCAGGCCGTTGTGTCCGGCGCCGACGACGACGGCGTCCGCGCTCTGCGCGCCGGTGGTAGTCACCCGATCCGCCTACCCGGCGCGGAACCGGGCGAAACGCGTTTGTCTCGCCGGGGCTCGGGCATCCAGCGCCGCATGTACACGGTTGCGCAGCTGGTGGGCGGGGTGTGGGGCGCGGGCGGGGCCGGCGGCGAGCTGGTCGTGCACGATCCGGCGGACGGGGAACCGGTCACCTCGGCGCCCATCGCCACGGCCGACGAGGTCGGTAAGGCGGCCCAGGCCGCGCGGGAGGCGGCCGACGAGTGGGCGGCGACCGCGCCGGCCGAGCGGGCGGCCGCGCTGCACCGGGCCGCGGACGCGGTCGCGGTGGCCACGGACGAGCTGACCGCGGCGGTGACCGCGGAGATGGGCAAGCCCCTCGCGGACGCCCGCGGCGGCGTCGAGGCGGGCATCGGCACCCTGCGACAGTACGCGGAACTCGCGCCGCTGCGCGGCGGGCGGACGCTGCACGGGGCTACCGACGCGGTGGACTTCATGACTCCGCAGCCGCGCGGCGTGGTCGCCGCGATCACCCCCTGGAACGACCCGGTGGCGGTGTCGTGCGGGCTGCTCGGCGCGGCCCTGGTCACCGGCAACGTGGTGCTCTACAAGCCGAGCGAGCGGACGCCGGCGACGGGTTGGCTGTTGGCCCGGGCCCTGGACGAGGCCCTACCGGCCGGCGTGCTGTCCCTGCTCACCGGAGGCCCGGAGGTCGGGGCGGCGCTGGCCGCACAGGACGTGGACGTGGTCGCGCACGTCGGGTCCACCGGAACCGGGCGCAAGATCGCCGCGGCCGCTGCCCGTACCGGCGCGAAGGTGCTGCTGGAGAACGGCGGCAGCGACCCGCTGGTCGTCGACGCGGGTGTCGACCCCGGATGGGCGGCGGAACAGGCCGCGCTCGGCGCGTTCGCCAACGCCGGGCAGATCTGCGTCGCGGTGGAGCGGATCTACGTACACCGCGACGTCGCCGACGACTTCGTGGCGGCGCTGGTGCGGCGGGCCGACGCGCTGCGGGTCGGGCCGGGTCGCGACCCGGGCACCGACCTGGGCCCGCTTGTCGACCGGCGGCACCGCGACCACGTGCACGGGCAGGTGACCGCAGCGGTGGCGGCCGGCGCACGGGTACGCACCGGCGGCGAGCTGCCGGACTCACCGGGGGCCTACTACCCGGCCACCGTGGTCACCGACTGCCGGCACGACATGGCACTGGTACGCGAGGAGACGTTCGGCCCGGTCGCCCCGGTGGTGGTGGTCGACTCCTTCGACGAGGCGCTGACCTGCGCGGCGGACTCCCCGTACGGGCTCGCGGCGACGGTGCTGACCGCGTCGATGAGCCACGCGCAGCGGGCCTGGCGGGAGCTGCCGGTGGGCACTGTGAAGATCAACGCGGTGTTCGGTGGGGCGCCGGGCGGGGCCGCGCACCCGCGTCGGGCCAGCGGTCAGGGCTTCGGCTACGGCCCGGAGCTGCTGGACGAGTTCACGGCCACGAAGGCGGTGCACATCGAGGCGCCCGGCGGCGGGCAGTGGTGAGTAGAACGGCGGCGAGCGGGACGGCGGCGGACAGCACGGGGCGGGCGCAGGGGTGGCGCGTCCGCTCCGTGCCGCGCCGCGCGGGGGTCAGTCGCCCCGAGCCTTGCGGGTCGCCCGGTCATTGGCCTTCTCGATGGCCGTGACCAGCTCCGACTTGGTCATGCTCGACCGGCCCGGCACGTCCAGCTTGCGGGCCACCGACATCAGGTGGTCCTTGCTGGCGTTGGCGTCCACCCCACCGGCGGTGGGTGCGCGTCGCTCCGGGCCACCGCCGGCGGCCTGGCTGTCGCTCGGGCCCTTGCGGCCCTTGGGCTCCCAGTGGTCGCCCACCTTCTCGAACTGGTGCTTCACCGCCGCGAAGGCGGTGCGGTGCGACCGCTCGCCCTCGCCGTAGGTCTCCACCGCCGAGTCGTGCGTCTTCTCCCAGGTGCGCTGCGCCTTGTCCGAGGAGCGTCGCAGCGTGCTGGGCATGTCCTCGCGCGCGGGCATGTCGTCCTCCTGGAGTGTCGACAGGGTGACGATGACCGTTCCCGGAGAGCGCGGCGGCAAACCCTAGCGGCGCCGGCGGGGCACCGGACGGGTTTGTCGATTTCCCGCTCCGGGTACCGGCCGCACCAGGCCCGACCGGACGACCGGTCATCCGGTGGCCGGGGCACAGGGAGCGGGCATGACGACCACGGAGCCCGGTACGACGCTCGGCGGTGGACAGGGCACGCGGGTGCCCCGCCGGGTCCGGCAACTGAGCTGGCGGACGTGGCGCGGGGTGCTGGTCCGCAGTGTGCAGAACTTCGTGAACGACAACTGCTCGGACTGGGCCGCCGCCCTCACCTACTACGGGGTGCTGGCTCTCTTTCCGTCCGCCATCGTGGTGGTGGCCCTGGTCGGCCTGGTCTCGTCGGGTGAGCGGACCCTCGACACGGTGGTCGACCTGGCCAACCAGGTGGGCGCCGGATCGGTGGTGGCCGACGAGGACGGCGGCGTGGTCGGGGTGATCCGCTCGGTGGTGCTCCAGCAGAGCAACACCAAGGTGCTGCTGAGCTTCGGTCTGCTCGGTGCGCTGTGGTCCGCGTCGGGTTTCATCGGCGCGTTCACCCGCGCGTCGAACGCCATCTACGGGGTGGACGAGGGCCGGCCCGTCTGGAGGCTGCGGCCGTTGCAGATCGGCCTGGCAGCGGTGACGCTGGTGCTGCTCGCGGTGGTCGCCCTCGCGCTGATCGTCAGCGGCCCGGTCACCGACGCGGTCGGCGACCTGATCAACGCCGGTGGCCTGGCTCGTACGGTGTGGAGCGTCGCGAAGTGGCCGGTGCTCGCCCTGGTGATGATGGTGCTGCTGTCCCTGCTGTTCTGGATCGCCCCGAACGTGCGCCAACCCCGCTTCCGCTGGCTCACCCCCGGTGGCGCGGTGGCCCTGCTCTCCTGGGCGGTGGTGTCCTTCGGTTTCGGCTTCTACGTCGCGAACTTCGCCACCTACAAGACGACCTACGGCAGCCTGGGCGCGGCCATCGCGTTCCTGGTCTGGCTCTACCTCTCGAACAGCGCCCTGATGCTCGGCGTGCAGATCAACGCCGAGGTGCAGCGCGGCCGGCAGTTGCAGGCGGGCGCGGAGGACCCGGACGGTCCGGTGCTGCCACCGCGCAAGGCCGCCGACGACTGACGGCCGGTTGTCCGCCCGGATGTCCGACCCGGGGGCCGGTTCGTGACCGGGTGCCGGTTTACCGGGCGGGGTGCCGGGTAGCGCAGAAGGCATGGAGCGTGGCAACAGCAAGCACGGACCGAGGATCGACGAGCAGATGAGCCAGGAGGTCAGCGGCCTCGTGCAGGGGCCGGGGACCGGTGGCTCTCGGGTCGACGAGTCCCGGGTGCCGGAGCCGGCCGGCGAGGACCAGCCGGAGACCACCACGGCACCGGCCGGCGATCTGCGCACCGGCACCCCGCAGGGGATGAGTTCCACCGACGTCGAGCAGCGCAGCCGGCTCGGCCGGTTCATCTCCATGAGCGCGCTGCCCGGCGACCGACTGGTGCTCATCGCCAGCGCCCGGGAGAACGAGGCGCCCGACGACATCGTGGCGGCGCTGGAACGGCTCCCCGAGGGCACCGAGTACCAGACGGTCTCCGAGGTGTGGGCCGCGCTCGGCAACAAGAACGAGACAACCCGCTGGTAGGGATCACCCCCGATCCGACAGGCAGCGGCCGAAGGAGGACTGACCGATGAGTGGCGTTACCGAACACGTCGACGTTTCCGTTCCCGTACGCACCGCATACGACCAGTGGACGCAGTTCGAGGAGTTCCCGCAGTTCATGGAGGGTGTGCAGGAGGTCCGGCAGCTCTCCGAGACGATGACCCACTGGACGGTGGACATCGCCGGCGTGAAGCGCGAGTTCGACGCCGAGATCACCGAGCAGTTGCCCGACGAGCGGGTCGCGTGGCGCTCCACCGGCGGCACCCAGCAGGCCGGTGTGGTGACCTTCCACCGCCTGGACGAGAGCAAGACCCGGGTCACCCTCCAGCTCGAGTTCGAGCCGCACGGCGTGGTCGAGCAGGCCGGCGACAAGCTCGGCATCGTCGACCGGCGGGCCAAGGGCGACCTGGAGCGGTTCAAGACGTTCATCGAGCGGCGCGGTCAGGAGACCGGCGCCTGGCGTGGCTCGGTGGACCGGCCGCAGCCGTGATCCTGAGCACCGACCGAGGATGGCCGCCGGGGTTCCCGGCGGCCATCGTCGTCTCCGGGGTCGGGTACCCGTTTGCGATCATCGCGCCCGGGTACCGCTGATGTCATGACGGACGACAGGGTGTGGCGGGACGAGGAACGGCTACCGCTGGAGGAACTCGAACGCGCCGTGGCGGGCTCCAGCATCGACGGGCAGGCCGACGACGTGACCGGCAACGACGCCGGCGAGGAGGCCGCCTTCGGGCACGGGCCGGCGGCGACCGACCGCGGTGGCGAGGGAGGGCGGGAGCCGACCGACCCCGAGCGCGCCTACCGTCCGTCGACGACCGGTCGGACCGGCCCGGACAACGGGTAGTCCTCGCCGGGCGTACCGGGCCGGCCGGCGGACCCGGTCGACCGGCGCGCACCCAGCTCGTAGAGCACGATCAGCGCCAGCGAGAGCACCACCAGGGCCGGACCGAGCACCTGCACCGACACCGCGCTGATCAGCACGCCGAGCCCTGCCGGGACGAGCGCCGCGCCCAGGCCGGCCGCGCCGATCTGCAACCCGATGGCCCGGTCCGCGTGCGCCGCCCCGACCCGTTCGGGAGTGGTGAGGGTGAGCAGCGGGAAGACCGGCGCGGCGGCGAACCCGACGACGACCAGGCCGAGTACCGCCAGCACCGCCGAGCCGGGGACCGCGACCAGTGCGGCGCCGACGGCCATGCCGGCCAGGCTCACCCGCAGCACCAAACGGGGGCCGAGCCGTTCGGCGACCACGCCCTGCACCACCCGGCCGACGAAGAGACTCCCCCAGTACGCGGAGACGCAGCCGCCGGCCACCGCGGCGCTCAGGCCGCGCCCCTGGGTGAGCAGCAGGAACGCCCACAGGCCGGCGGACACCTCGATGGCGACGTACAGCGCGAAGGCCAGGGTCCCCGACCAGACGACCGGCAGCCGCAACGTCGTCAGGATCGGCACCCGCACCGGCGGCACGGCCTCGGGTGTCTCCGTTACCGACCCGGAGGCGGGATCACTGCGCCGCCACGCGCGTACCGTCAACGCGAACGCGGAGGCGAGGGCGAGCTGGGCGGCGGCCACGATGCCGTACCCCCACCGCCAGGCCAGCCCCGCGCTCAGCGCCGCCGTCATGATCAGCGGACCGATCGCCACGCCCAGGCCGAAGAAGGCGTGCAGCCAGTTCATGTGTCGCGGGCCGAACGCGCCGGCGGCGTACGCGTTGAGCCCCGAGTCGATAGCGCCGGAACCCAGCCCGAGCAGCAGCGCGCAGCCCACGATCACGGCCAGCCCGGGGCTCAGGGCGTACCCGGTCAGCGCGAGGCTGGCCAGCAGGGTGCTGCCGGCCAGCAGAGCGCCCACGCCGAGGCGGGCCAGGGTGAACCCGGCCAGCACGCTGGAGGTGAGGTAGCCGACGGTGCCCGCGGCGAGCAGCAGCCCGACGGCCTCGGTCGGTACGCCGAAGTCTCCCCGGATCGACGGCCACCCGACACCGAGCAGTCCGTCCGGCAGGCCGAGGCTGACGAACGCGAGGTAGGCCAGCAGGAGCAGCGCGGCGCGGGGTGGGGCGGGCGACGTGGACATGGGTCAGCATCCTGCCGCAGCGCACCCTACCGTTGGCGAGGGCTGCCCGCCCGCCGCGACAAGAAGTGGTGTCCGGATGGTCGAGAAAGCGGACAGCTCAGTCAGAATCGGCCGATCGGGGGACGGCAGACGGGCTCGTTCGCGTAAGAATTTCGGGATGCATCAAGGCTCCGGAATCCTCTCCACGAGTCAGCGCCGTCTCGCCTGGCTCGGCTTCCTGCTCGCCGCGCTGCAGGCGCCCGTGTCGGCCCGGCTCGTCTCCGACGACTCGTGGCTGTTCAGCGTCTGCGTCGCGCTGATGGTGGCGACCGTGATCATCGCCGACGACGCCGCCCGCCGCCGGCCCGCCAACGCCACCGGCGACTAGCCGGTCCCCTCGGCCGGTCGGGCCTCGTGTCCCGGCCGGCCCCGAGTGCGGCGGCGCTCTTTCATCTCCGCCTCGTACAGGTGCCGCCGCCCACCGACCAACTCGTCGCGGGCCTGCTGGTCCAGCTCCCGGAACAGCGCGTGGTAGCCGTCGTCGAAGTCCTCGACGATCTGGAACGTCCACCGGCCGGCGATCACGTTGCGGCCCAGCAGTTCGGTGTCGATCCGCTCGGCGATCCGATGCTGTCCGGCGGCACGGAACTTCTCCACCGCGTCGTCGAGCATCAGGTCGGCGTGCCCGATGAGCTGGTGCAGCGAGTACAGGTGCCCGCGGGCCCGTTCCACGCACTCCAACGCCTCGCTGAGCTTGCCCAGCGCGGCGACCGTCTCGTCGCTGACCCCCGCTGGCCGCCGGTGCTGGTCGTCCGGCCCGTCCGCCCGCTGCGCCATCGGTGCTCCCGTGCTCTGTGCCACCCTGGGTCGTCGGGTGTCTCCTGCCCTGTCTGTGCCGGATCAACCCTCGCGGCCAGCCCCGACTCGTCCGGTGGCACACCCCACAAGCGCCGAGCGGCCGAGGCCGGTCGATGACCTGTCGGTTAGCCTCGGTCACCATGCGTGTGCCGTTCACCCGGGTCGCCTCCCCGACCGCCGTCGAGTCGGCGCGGTCCACCCTGGCCGCCCTCACCGTCTCCGTGGGCACCGCCGGCCTCACCGCCGCCGCGGCGCGCCCCGGGTTGCTGGCGCTGGTCGACCAGCACGCCGCCGCCGTCCGCGACAGCCTGGACGGGGACCGACGGCCGTTGACCGTCGCCACGCTCGCCGGCTACGCCGAGGGGGTACGCGCCGCCGCCCTGGAACACGGGTGGACGCCGCCACGGGGTCCGGTGGACTGGAGCGCGCCGGAGTGGCCGCTCGCCCGACTGGTCGCCGTCTGCGCGCTGGCCCGCTCGCTCGACCATCACTGACACGCGGGAGGGGCGCCCACGCGTAGCGCGGACACCCCTCCCCTCGCACGATCACGCCCCGCTACGGGCGGTACTGCTGGGTTTCGTCGGCCGCACCGGACTGGTACGTGCCACGCCCACCGGCCACCGTCGACTGTTCGTCGACCCGGGGCATGGCCTGGGTCCGGTCACCGCCGCGGTCGGCCATCTGCCGCTGCATGTCGCCCCGCCCGGCAGCGTTGGCCCGCCGGTGCTCCTGCACCGCCTGGGCCTCTCGGGCGGCCCGGTCCAGCCAGCCGTCCCAGCGGTTCTGCATCGGCTTCACCAGACCACCGCCGACGCCGACGATCAGGATGCCGGCGACCGTGGCGAGGACCGCGATCAGCACCGGAGTGGTGACCGTGGTGGCGATGCCCACCTGGTTCAGCGCGGCGATCACGCCGAGCGCGATGATGAAGATCGCCGTCAGGTCGGCCAGGACCTTGCCGTACGAGAGTCCGCCCAGCGCCCCGGTGACCAGATCGCGGACGGCGTTGGCGATGGCGGCCGCGATCACCACGATGACGATCGCGATGAACGCGCGCGGCAGCCAGGACACCACGCCGCTGATCAGGTCACTGATCGCGTTGGGCCCCCAGACTCCGAAGGCGAACTGCAGGGTGAACAGCAGGACGGCGTAGTACGCCAACCTGGCCAGGATGTCGCTGGCGTCGTACTTCGTTCTCTCGAGTGCCCGTTTGATGCCTCCGCGTTCGACCGCTTCGTCGAAGCGCACCCGTTCCAACACCGCATCCACGATCTTGAGGACCGCTCTGGCGATGAGCCAGCCGACCACGAGGATGACGATGAAGGCCACTGCCTTCGGGATGAAGAGCAGCACCGACCTCCAGGTGTCGGCGATGGCATCGCCGATGTCGGCCTGTCGGACCGCGAGGGTTTTGAGCATGATGTCCCTCCTGTCGCGTGGACTGCGCCGGGCGCATACCCGGCCACCGGTACGGCAGTCCGTGCGGCTCACTGCCATTTTTCCGACAATTCGATTAACAGGGGCCCTGACCTGCCCTAACAGCCACCGCGCGGGGGCGGCCCGCGACCCGCGCACATGATCGGATGCGGCTGAGCGACGGCCGGCTAGGCTGCGAACATGCCAGGAACGGTCGGGCGAGTCCCCACGCCAGCAATTCCGGTCCCCGGCCTATCCGCCGGGCCCGGTGCGGCAGCCGTGCTCGCCCACGACTGGTCCGCCACCGCGCTCGGCCCGCGCGAGGGGTGGGATTCGGCGATCCGGGCCGTGGTCGAGCTGATCCTCGCCTCGCCGATGCCGATGGCGCTCGCGTACGGCGACGATCTGGTCCTGCTCTACAACGACGGCTACGCCGAGCTGCTGGGGAGCAAGCACCCGAGCGCCCTCGGTCGACCGGCCGCCGAGGTCCACGCCGAGGTCTGGGCGCTGCCCGGCTTCGGTGACGTGATCGAGCGCGCCTACCGGCAGGGTGTGCCGTTCCTGGAGAAGGAGTCGACGCTCCCCCTGAGCGGGGGCAGTTCCGGCGTGGTCGAGCAGGTGGTCTTCACGCGGGGTCACTCGGCCGTACGCGACAGCACCGGGCGGATCGTCGGAATCCTGACGGTGGCCGCCGAAACCACCCACGTCACCGAGCAGTTGCAGAGTCTCAGCGAGGTGGCCGCCGCGCTGGCCGGCACCCTCACCCTCGACGACGTGGCCCGGGTCGCGCTGCGCCACACCATCACCATGTTCGACGCCGACCGGGTCGCGTTCGTGGTCGACGAGGGTGGCGGCGGCTGGCGGATGGTGCGCCGGGTCCGCGGCGAGCTGATGGACGAGGCCGACGAGCGGCTGCCTCCGCTGTGGCGGCGGGCGCCCGCCGACTGGACGGGTCCGGTCGCGCTGACGGCCCGCTCGGGCGAGGCCCTGTTCACCCGCGACGGCCAACCGCTGCGCGAGACCGCCGTGGACCGCCACGACCAGAAGATCCGCTCGATGGCGTCGCTTCCGCTGGGTACGTCGGTCGTGCGGGGCGGGTTGACGGTCGGCTACCAGGTCGCGCACACCTGGTCGGCGGCCGAACGGGCGCTGCTGGCCGCCTCGGCGGAGCTGATCGGCCAGGCCGCCGAGCGGGCTCGGCGGTTCGAGACCCAGCACGGCACCGCCCAGTTGCTGCAACGCAGCATGCTGCCCGAGCACCTGCCCGACCTGCCCCGACTGCGGATCGCGGCCCGCTACGACCCGGGGGTGGACGGCAACGCGGCGGGCGGCGACTTCTACGACGCGTTCCTGCTGCCCAGCGGCGCGCTCGGCGTGGTGCTCGGCGACGTCGCCGGGCACGACGTGCAGGCCGCGGCGCGGATGGGTCAGGTGCGGGCGGCGCTGCGCGCGTTGGCTCTTGCCGATCCGGCGCCGGACGCGGTGCTGGCCGGCCTGGACCGGTTGGTGACCAGCCTCGGTGTGGAGGCCGGCACCCACGAGCTGTTCGTGACGGTGGCGTTCGGGGTCATCGACGCCGAGCGGCAGGAGCTGACCCTGGCCAGCGCCGGTCACCCCGCTCCGCTGATCCGCCGCTGCACGCCGGACGGCCGCTGCAACGCCGAGTACGTGGACCTACCGGCCGGTCCCCCGCTGGGGCTGGGCGGGCGGCCGACCACCGTCACCGTCGCGTTCTCGCCCGGCGACACCCTGCTGCTGTTCAGCGACGGGGTGGTGGAGCGGCGGAGGCAGAGCTTGAGCGCCGGAATGGACGCCCTCGGCGACGCCGTGGCCAAGGCCGGCACCAGTGACCCTCGTGCCCTCTGCGCGGTGGCGACCGCGGCGGTGGCCGGCGGCACCGAGGACGACGTGGCGGTGCTGGCGGTCGAGCACGCGCTCAAGCCGAGCCGGTCGGCGGCGATGGAGATGCCGGCGGAGCCGACCGCGCCGAGCCGGGTCCGGCACTGGATGACCGGTCAGCTCACCGAGTGGCAGGTGCCCGAGTCGGTGATCGGGGCGGCGGTGCTGTGCACCAGCGAGCTGACGACCAACGCGTTGCTGCACGCCGGCACGGCCGCCCGGGTGGAGATCGACCTGAGCCCCGAGCGGCTGCTGGTCTCGGTCGCCGATTCCGGCACCCGGGGCACCGTGACCCGGGCGCGTACCGACACGTTGAGCAGTCGCGGGCGCGGGCTGGGCCTGATCGAGGAGCTGAGCGACGCCTGGGGCACCGACCCGTCGGTGCGCGGCTCGACGGTCTGGTTCGAGATCCTCGTCCCGCCGGCCGAGGCGCACTGAATCGCTCCCACGCTCGCGGCCGGAACGAATCAGCCGACCGTCGAACGGGTAGGAGTGCGCCCATGGCCAACGAACAACCCCAAGGGGTGCTCTTCGACGTCGACGGAACCCTGGTCGACACCACCTACCTGCACACGGTGAGCTGGTGGGAGGCGCTGCGCCAGGTCGACCGGCCGGTGCCGATGGCAACGGTGCACCGCTCGATCGGTATGGGCTCGGACAAGCTGCTGGATCACCTGCTCGGTCCCGAGCGGGACCGCGACGACGATCCGAAGCTGCGCGACGCGCACGACACCCTGTACACGGAGTACTGGGAACGGCTGACGCCGCTGCCTCGGGCGGCGGACCTGCTGCGTGCCTGCGCCGAGCAGGGGTTGCGGGTGGTGCTCGCCACCTCCGCCGCCGAGCACGAGGTCGGCGCGCTGCTACGGGCCCTGAAGGCGGACGACGTGGTGGACACCGTCACCTCCTCGGCGGACGCGCAGGAGAGCAAGCCGGCGCCGGACATCCTCGAGGCGGCGTTGGAGCAGTCGGGGCTCTCCGCCGAGCGGGTCGTCTTCGTCGGCGACTCGGTCTGGGACGTCGCCGCGGCCGGCAAGCTGGACATCCCGTGCGTCGGCTTGACCTGCGGCGGCACCAGCCGCGGCGAACTCGCCGGCGCTGGCGCGGTGGCCGTGTACGACGACCCGGCCGCGCTGCTGGCCGAGCTGGCGGATTCCCCCCTCACCCGGCCGAGGTGACGGTCACTCCGGTTCGCCGGGGCGTACACGCATAGCCGCGAGTCTTCCGGGGCATGGTCTGTGGCCACCTGCCCGCACCGCGCGGGTGCGGCGAGAGGGTGGTGTTCGTGGAGCCGGTAGATGTGGCGTTCGCGCTGGTGGGTCTGGGCGCGCTGCTCGCGGGCATCCTGCCCCGGGTGTTGGAGCGCCGCCCGCTGTCCATGCCGATCGCGTTCCTCGCCCTCGGCATGCTGGTCTTCCTCCTGCCGGTCGGGCTGCCGACACCGGACCCGCTGGCGCACCCGGAGCTGACCACCCACCTCACCGAGATCGGCGTGATCGTCGCCCTGATGGGCGCGGGGTTGAAGATCGACCGGCCGTTGAGCTGGACCCGGTGGTCCTCCACCTGGCGACTGCTGGCCATCGCGATGCCGCTGTGCATCGCGGCGGTGGCGCTGCTCGGCTGGTGGTGGGCCGGCCTGGTGCCGGCCGCGGCGCTGCTGCTGGCCGGCGCGCTGGCGCCGACCGACCCGGTGCTGGCCGCCGATGTGCAGGTCGGCGAACCGACCGATGTGGAGGACTCGGAGGACGAGGTCCGCTTCGCCCTGACCTCGGAGGCGGGCCTCAACGACGGGCTGGCGTTCCCGTTCGTTTACGCGGCCATCGCCATCGCCGCGACCAGCCTCGCCCCGCGCGAGTGGGTGGTCGAGTGGTTCACCGTCGACGTGCTCTGGAAGGTCGGCGTCGGTGTGGGTGGCGGCCTGCTCATCGGCTGGCTGCTCGGCAAGCTGTTCTTCCGGGCGCCCAGCGAGTTGCGGCTGGCCCGGCACGCCGAGGGTTTCCTGGCCCTGGCGGCCACGTTCCTCGCGTACGGGCTGGTGGAGGTGGCCGGCGGGTACGGCTTCCTGGCGGTGTTCGTGGCCGCGCGGGCCATCCGGGCCGCCGAGCGGACCCACGAGTTCCACTCGGTGCTGCACGATTTCGCCGAGCAGGTCGAGCGGCTGCTCACCCTGGTGCTGCTGCTGCTGCTCGGCGGCGCGATCGTGGGCGGCCTGCTCACCCCGCTGACCTGGCCGGCGGCGACTGTCGGGCTGGCGCTGGTCTTCCTGATCCGGCCGGCCGTCGGCTGGTTGTCGCTGCGCGGCGCGCCGGGTCGGCCGGCGGAGCACTGGGTGATCTCGCTGTTCGGCATCCGGGGCGTGGGCTCGTTCTACTACCTGGCGTACGCCACCACGAAGGCGGACTTCCCGCAGGCGGAGCTGCTGTGGGCCACCGTCGGGCTGGTGGTGCTCGTGTCCGTGGTGGTGCACGGCGTGGCGGCGACCCCGGTGATGCAGTTGCTGGACCGCGAGGGCGAGCGGACCGAGGACCCGTCCGAGCGGGAGTCGGCGCAGCCGGTCGCCGCCGCCGGGCACAACTGAGCGCCGGCGGCCGGTCAGCCGAGGCGGGCGGCGAGCGCGCGACCGAGGTCCCGGCCGGAGCGCCAGGCGCTCTGCACGCGGGGCTTGCCGAACGCGTCGCCGGCCAGGCCGATCCCGTCGGCGTCGAGGTGGTGGGTGTGGTCGGTGCGCCCGCCGGTCGGCGTGGCGTACGTCCAGCGGTGCACGTGCAGGTGGGCGGCCTCCTCGGGCAGACCGAGCAGGTCCCGCACGGCCTGCTCGATCGCGGGCCCGGCACCGCTGGGCTGGGCCAGGTGGCCGGCGGCGAACTCCGGCACGGTGTGCGCGACCAGCACCGGCGCGTCGTCGCCCCGCCGGTCGCCGTCGTCGCAGACGAGACTGAGCACCGGGTGGTCGTTGACGAACGCGCCGTGGAAGGTCGGCCAGTGCCGGGACCCGAAGCGCAGCACGGCGGAGAGCGTCGGCGACCAGGTCTGCGCCTGTACGACCCGGGTGGCGTCGGCGAGGGCCGGGTCGAGCAGCAGGGCCGCCTGCGGTCCCGGCATGGCCAGCGCGACCGCCTCGCATGGCTGGCCGTCGACAGTCGGGCCGGGTTCCACGGTGAGCACCAACCGGTCGACGGTCACCGGCACGGTGCCGGCCAGGTGTTCGACGAGAGACCGCAGGCCACGTGGAGCGGCGTAGCGCAGCGGACCGGGCACGTCGTGACGTCCGCTGGTGTCGTACGCCCAGAAGGTGTCGGTCCACTCCCGGACCAGCCCGGCGGCACGCCAGTCGTCGACCACGGCGGCGAAGTCCGGGTCGCTGACGGTGAAGTACGCGGCGCCGGTGTCGGCGGGGCGGCCGTCGAAGCGTTTGCTGGCCATCCGGCCGCCGCTGACGTGCCCGCGTTCGCGTACCTGCACCGGCACCCCGGCGCGCGTCAGCTCCACCGCGCACGCCACCCCGGCGATGCCCGCCCCGACCACCACCACGCCCAACCGGTCCACGTCCATCCGATGATCGTAGGTGTCGTCCGAGGGGCATGAACCGGCGGTGATCGGGGTACTGGCACACCTGTTCGAAGAAAGGGTGATGAGGATGACGGACAGCAGCAACGACCAGGCCGACCCACGCGGCGCGATCAAGGACCCGGACGAGTGGGTCACCGGCGACGAGCCGCCGACGGCGGCCCAGGAGTCCTACCTGGCCACGCTGGCCCGGGAGGCGGACGCGACGCTGCCGGACGACCTGACCAAGGCCGAGGCCTCCAAGCGGATCGACGAGCTCCAGGCCGAGACGGGTCGCGGCCAGTAGGCCCGGCGGTCAGCGACGCGGCAGGGTGTGCAGCCGTACGCGCGTGAGGCCGCCCCGGGTCGTCTCGGCCTCCAGGTAGGTGGCGTGCGGCTGGGATCGGCGGTCGGTGGGCGACCCGGGGTTGAGCAGGCGCAGTCCGCCGGGGGCGACGGAGTCCCAGGGGATGTGCGAGTGCCCGAAGACCAGCACGTCGACGTCGGGGAAATGGGCCGCGCACCGCTGTTCCCGGCCGGTGCGCGGGCCCGTCTCGTGCACCACGGCGACCCGTAGCCCGTCGAGGTCGACGCGGGCCACCTCGGGCAGCCGGGCGCGCAGCGCCGGACCGTCGTTGTTGCCGTACACGCCGACGAGCCGCCGCGACCGTGCGCTCATCGCGTCGAGCAGCGCCTCGTCGACCCAGTCGCCGGCGTGCAGCACGACGTCCGCCGCCTCGATCGCCGTCCACAACTGCTCCGGGAGGTCCCGGGCCCGCTTGGGCAGATGCGTGTCCGCCGTGAGCACCAGCCTCATGCCGGCATCATCCTCCGAGCGGGCGTCGTCCGCCCGCGCAGGTGGGCGGCGTGCTCAGCGCGACGCCGGCATGAAGTAGCCGGGTGGAGTGCCGAGGCCGCGCAGCTCCGGGTTCTGCTCGAGGTCACTGAGCACACCGACAGCGTTGATCAGACCGATGTGCGAGAAGGCCTGGGGGAAGTTGCCCAACTGCTCCCCGGTCCGCGGGTCGATCTGTTCGGCGAACAGTCCCAGGTCGTTGAGCCGTGCGAGCAGCGTGTCGAACAACTCGCGGGCCCGGTCCCGCTCACCGGCCAGCGCCAGGCAGCACACCAGCCAGAACGAGCAGATCAGGAACCCCGCCGGGTCGCCGTCCCAGCGTCGCAGCAGGCCGTCGTGCGACAGCTCGGCCTCCACCGCCCGGATCGTCGACAGCATCCGCTCATCGTCGGCCGGCACGAACCCCACCAGCGGCAGCACCAGCACCGACGCGTCCAGGTCGTCGGACTCGAAACTCCCGGTGTACGCACCGACCCGCTCGCTCCACCCTCGTTCCAGCACCTCCGCGCGGACCTCGTCGCGGGCGGCCGCCCAGCGGGCCACGTCCTGCGGCTCACCCAGCCGTGTGCCGAAGCGGACCGCCCGGTCCAGCGCCGCCCAACAGTGCACCTTCGAGGACACGTGGTGGCGTTCGATCCCGCGCTCCTCCCACATCCCCGCGTCCGGCAGCGCCCAGTCGTGAACCGCCTTGTCGGCGAGAGAGCGCAGCAGGTGGTAGACGTCGGGCGCCATCGGATCCAGCCGGTCGCGCATCAGCCAGGCCGCGTCCATCGCCTCGCCGAAGATGTCGGTCTGCCGCTGCCGCCACGCGTCGTTGCCGATCATCACCGGCGGGCTGTCACGATAGCCGGCGAGCTGGTCGAGGCGGTGCTCGGTGAGGTCCCGCTCCCCCAGCACCCCGTACATGATCGGTACCGGCTCCTCGTCGATGCGGCCCATGGCCCGCCCCAGCCAGGTGAACTGGCGCTGCACCTCGTCGGCGCACGCCGTCCGCCACAGCGCCCGCAGGGTCAGGCTGAAGTCGCGCACCCAGACGTACCGGTAGTCGTAGTTCCGCTCCCCGCCGAGCTCCTCCGGCAGCGAGGTGGTCACCGCGGCCACCACCGCGCCGCTGGGCCGGTACGTCATGCCCTGCACCACCAGCGCGCTGCGCCGCACGTGCTCGGCGTAGATCCCGTTGTACGCGTGCTTGCGGACCCAGGAGCGCCACCCCTCGGCCGTGTCGGCGATGGTCTGGTCGGCCTCGGGCACCTGGGGTCGGGCCGAGTCGTAGGTCGGGGCGTACCCGAGGGTGAAGTTGTGGATCGTGCCGGCGCGGGCGGTGAACGTCGCGGCGGCCTCGCCGTCGCCGCAGGTCAGCTTCACGCTCGCGACCAGGGTGAGTCGGCTGGCCCCGCCGACGGCTTCCAGGGCGCCGTCCCGCTCGACCAGGAACGGCGTGGTGCGGCCGTACTCGAATCGGGGTCGGTAGTGCACGCGCATCGGCACCTCGCCGGAGAGGCCCCGCACGCTGCGGACCAGCACCTGCGGCGAGCGATGACCGATGTCGTGCTCGCGCGCGCCCGGTTCGAGGGCGAGCGCGTCGGTCAACTCCACCTCGCCCTGGGGGGTGCGGAATACGGTTCGCAGCACCAGGGTGTCGTCGAGGTAGCGGCGTTCGACGGTGAAGTCGTCGGTTTCCGGCCGGATCGACCAGTGCCCGGCGTCGTCGCCGAGCAGGCGCGCGAACACCGACGGCGCGTCGAACCGATCCGGGCACCACCAGTTCACCGACCCCGAACGGTCCACCAGCGCCGCGGAACGGCCGTCGGCGAGGAAACCGTGGTCGCTGATCGTTGCGGTCTGCACCCGCCTGGCTACCCAGGCCGTCGGCGCGCATGCCTCGCCCTGGACGTGGCACCCATCGGCGAGCCGGGCGTTACCCCTCGGCACTGGTGGGAACCCCGTCGGCTGACGAGGGAGGATGCTCATGACCTCAGCTTCGGGGCCGGCCGCCGCGTGGCAGCCCGGCGCAACCAGTGGCGATGTGCTTCCGTCCGGGCCGGCAGGCCGCCCATCCACGCCGGGCGCGGACGGGCACGGGCACGGGCCGGAGGGTGGCCCACCCACTGTGACGATCGGCTCGTATCCGGACTATCCGTCCGCGCAGAAGGTGGTCGACTATCTGGCGGACAACCGCTTCCCGGTGGAGCACTCCGCCATCGTCGGCACGAACCTGACGCTGGTGGAGACCGTGCTCGGACGGATGACGACCGGCCGTGCGGCCCTGCTCGGCGCCGGCACCGGCGCCTGGTTCGGACTCTTCATCGGTCTGCTGTTCGGCATCTTCACCGTCGGGAACTGGCTGGCCGTGATCCTGGTCGGCCTGGTCATCGGCGCGATCTGGGGCGCGGTGTTCGGCGCGGTCGCGCACGCCATGACCGGCGGGCAGCGCGACTTCACCTCAGCCAGTTCGCTCCGCGCGGGCCAGTACGCGGTAACTGTCGACGCACAGCTCGCCGACCAGGCGAGGCAGCTCCTGGGCCGCATGCAGATGCCCGGCTCCCGCCCACCAAACACCCACTAACCCCCACCCCGCCCACGCCATCCCACCCCACGCCCACGCCCGCGCCCCGCCCCGCCCCGCCCCGCCGATCTTGCAGTTTCTGCTGCGACAAAGGTGAGCGGGGCGGGCATTTCGACGACCGAAAGTGCAAGATCGGCGGACGTGGGGCAGGGCCTGCTGCTCGCTGGTCAGTGGTACGACAGCTCGCCCGCCCGCAGCGGGACGTCGACCCGGTTCTCCGGTGGGGCGAGGGGGCAGGCCCAGCGGTCGTCGTACGCGCAGCTCGGGTTGTAGAGGTAGTTCGCGTCCAGTCGGACCCGGTCATCGGGCAGCAGTTCGACACCCCGGCCGAAGGTCCCCTTGACCGTGTCGGTGAGGTACCGACCCCCGCCGTACGTCTCCGGCCCGCAGGTGCTGTCGCGCAGCGGCACGAACAGTCCGCCGCCGTACGCCTCGATCCACCAGAGGGTGAGCGGCCCCCACGGCGTCTCGGCCACCGCCACCCGCCGGTAGTTCACGACCCCGTCGGGGCCGCCGGTGTCGATGCTCAACTCGCCGCTGGCCGGCCGAAGGGGCGCCTCGACGACGGCCTCCGGGTTGGGCGGGAAGTACCGCACGCCACGGAAGTCGGCCCGCTCGTCCGCCGGGATCGGGCTCTGCGGGTGGGTGGCGAACAGGTCGTCGCGGCCGGCGCGGAAGCCCGCCAGGTCGACGTCGGACAGGTACAGCCGGGCCACCCGCTCGCGCCAGTCGGCCAACTCCAGGTCGGTCAGCATGCCGGGGACTCCTTGTCGAGGGACAGCTCGCCGGACTTCAGGGGCCCGCCGCACGCCTGGCAGCGGACCTCGGCGACGAACACCTCGCCGCACACGTCGTGGATGAAGTCGACCGTGGGCACCTCCGCATCGCTGTAGGTGTCGCCCCAGCGCTTGAGCACGAGGATCACCTGACCGAGGTCACGGCCTTTCTGGGTGAGTTCGTACCCCGCGACCTTGCCGTCCTGGGATGTGCGGGCCTGGAGGATGCCGCTCTCGGCCAGCTTCCGCAGCCGGGCGGCGAGGACGTCCCGGGGTGCGCCGACCGCTCGCAGGATCTCGGTGTACCGCGACGCGCCGAAGGCGAGCGCCCGCACGATGTGCAGCGACCACCTGTCGTTGACGGCATCGAGCGCCACCGCGAGCGTGTCCCGCGCCGGTTTGGAATTCAAACCGGGGGTGCTACGGTTCATCTGGTTGGACATTCAAACCACACTACCCGAGGAAGCACCCATGACGTCGCCATCCGATCCACCCACCGAGCGGGAAACGCCCGTCGTCACCCAGCGTCGAGCCTGGCTGTCGCTGGTGATCACCGGGCTGATCATCGGTACGGCGTTCATCGCCGTCTACGTCGGGCTGCAACGTGATCCCGCACCGAGCCGCCTTCCGATCGCGGTGGTCGGCGAGCAACTCGCCGCGACCGCCACCGGCGGGTTCGGCGATGCCGTCGCCGTCACACCGGTCACCAGCGTCGACAGCGGTGCCGCCCTGGTCCACGACGGCGACGCCGTCGCGGTCCTCAGTGCGGCCTCCCCCGACAGCCTGCGGCTCGACTACGCCGGCGCGAGCGGCTTCAGCGAGAGCGGCGCCGCGCGGCAACTCGTCGCCGGTCTCGGCAGGCACGCGGGCATGACCGTCCAGGAGAACGACATCGTGCCGCTGGCCAGCTACGACAGCCGCGGACTCTCCGCCTTCTACGTGGTCTTCGGGGTTACCCTCGCGTCGTTCGTCCTCGCGCAGGGGCTCACCGCGGCCACCGCGAAGGTTCGCCTGCGCCACCGGCTCTACGCGATGGGCGGGTTCGCGGTCGTGATCGGCGTGGTCGCGGCCACGGTCGCCGGACCGGTGTACGGCTCACTGACGGCGCCGTTCCCCCTGCTCGCCCTGTCGCTCATCCTGCTGTCGGCCGCCAGCGCCTTCACGACGAAGGCCCTCGGCGCCTGGCTCGGCCCGATCGGTATCGCGCTCGCCGTGCTCACCCTCACCACCATCGGCAACGCGACGAGCGGTGCGACCATCGGCGTCGACCTGCTGCCGAGCTGGGCGCAGGCGATCTCGGCGAAGCTCCCGCCGGGCGCGGCAGTTCGCGCGGTCAACAACTTCGGCTACTTCGGCGGATCGCACACGCTGGTACCGCTCACGGTGCTCGCCACCTGGTTCCTGGCGGGGCTCGGGTTCGTCCTGCTCCGACAGCGGACCGCACAGCGACGCCCGCTCATCGCCGAGGCCGGCCGATGATCTGACCTGCGGCGGGGAGCCGTGGCGGGTGACGGCCGGGCGAGCATGGCACCACATGCCCGCCCGGCCGTCACCGCTGCGGCCAGTTGCTGAGGAGGGCGTCGAGGGCGTCGAGGGTACGGGCCCAGGAGTCGTCCGTGGGGCGTGGCGTGTGCCGGAACCCGCCGGTTCGCTCCAGGCTCACGAAGCCGTGGAACGTGCTGTGCATCATCCGGATGGCGTCGGTCTGGTCCGGTTCGGCGAGCTGGTAACCGCGCAGGATGGCCCGGGTCATCTCCGAGTGCCGGATACCCGCACTCGCGGCGGCGGTCTCGGGGTCGAGGTCGATCTGCATGGCGGCGTACCGGCCCGGATGCCGCGTCGCGTAGTCCCGGTACGCGTTGGCGAAGGCGACCAGCGCGTCCTTGCCGGCCCGGCCCGCGAGCGCGTCGGAGACCTCGTCGGCCAGCTCGGCGAGCGCCAGCAGGGCAATCCGGACCCGCAGGTCGTGGGCGTTCTTGATGTGGAAGTACAGGCTCGCGTCCTTGACACCGAAGTGCCGCGCGAGGGCGGCGACCGTCACGTTCTCGACGCCCACCTCGTCGGCGAGGTCGGCCGCCGCCAGGGTCAGTCGCTCAGCCGTCACTCCGGCACGTGCCACGCGGCACACCTCACAATCTAGCCTTGTTAATCGTTTGCCTAGGAGAGCTAGGCTACTACCTATGCTAGCCATCACCGAACGCGCCATCCGGGCTTCCTTCGTCAACTGCACCCAGGGCGAGGCGAAGCGGTTGGCCGTACCGAACGATCTGGCGACGTACCCCTGGGACGATCTTGACTTCCTCGGCTGGCGCGACCCCGCCGCGCCGCAGCGGGCGTACCTGATCGCCGAGACCGACGACGGCCCGGTCGGGGTCGCCCTGCGGGTGGCGCCACCGCAGACCGGACGCACCAAACGCAGCATGTGCTCCCTCTGCCTGACCACCCACACCGGCGACGGCGTCTCGCTGATGACCGCGCGCAAGGCCGGCCGCGAGGGCCGGCAGGGCAACTCCGTCGGCGCGTACGTCTGCTCCGACCTGGCCTGCTCGCTCTACCTGCGGGGCCGGAAGCACGCCGGGCCACGGATGCACGAGACGCTGTCCGTGCAGGAGAAGATCGAGCGCACCAGGACCACCCTGGCGGCCTTCCTCCGCAGGGTCACCGACTGACGGTCGGGATGGCCGCTAGCGGTCGGTGGCGAGGCGGGCGTGCAGGTGCTCGTCGTAGCGGCGGCCGTCGCCGTACCGGTACGACTCGCGCAGCGTCCCCTCGGCGGGATAACCGGCCCGGTCGGCGACCCGGCAGGACGCCGGGTTTGCGACGGCGTGGCACAGCTCGATCCGGTGCAGCCGGAGGGTGTCGAACGCCCACGCGGTGAGCCGGACGACGGCCCTCGTCGCCACCTGGCGTCCGCGCGCCGCCGGCATCGTCCAGTAGCCGATCGAGGCGTCGCCGTGGCGGATGTGGTGCAGCGACACCGAGCCGAGCAGCTTGCCGTCATCGGCGGCGGCCACCGCCAGCGAGGCGTGGTCGCCGGCCGACCAGTCGGCGCGACGACGCACCCAGAGCAGGGCGACCTCGTCGTCGATCGGCCCGTCACCCTGCGGGTTCCACTGGGCGATGGCCGGATCGCGCAGGGCGTCGAGCACGGCTGGGGCGTCCGTTTCCCGCCAGGGGCGCAGCAGCAGTTCGTCGGCGGCGAGCTCCACGTGTTCCACGAGGCCGGAGTCTGGCACACGCCACGTCGGTCCCGCCGCCGCATTACTCGGAGGCGTCCTTCAAAGCTGTACGACATGGGCCGACACGCGGGCACAGGTGACGTAGACAACGCTGAACCACACTAGTTAAATTTTTAACTAGTGCTATTGTCGTGGTCGTGACAGAGAGCCTGGACAGCACCCGAGCGGCCGCCTGGCGCGCCTACATCGAGGCCAGCCAGCGACTGTTCACGCAGATGGAAGACGACCTGCGCGCCGACAGCGACCTGAGCTTCGCCGACTACCACGTGCTGGTCCTGCTCTCCGAAGCGCCGGGGCAACGACTGCGGATGGGCGAGCTGGCCGGCCGGCTGGTCTTCTCCCCCAGCCGACTCACGTACCAGATCTCCTCGATGCAGCGGCGCGGCCTGGTCAGCAAGGAGGCCTGCCCGGACGACCGGCGCGGCAGCGAAGCAGTGCTCACCGCCGCCGGGCTGCTCACGCTGACGGAGGCCGCACCACACCATCTGGCGTCGGTGCGTACCCACCTGATGGACGACCTCGACGACGCCGAGGTCGCCTGCCTCACCCGGGTCTTCGACCGGCTCGGCCGCCGCCTGCGGGCGGCCCGGACCACGTCGAGCACCCACGCCACACGTTAAGGAGCCCTCTGATGCCCGCGATCACCGTTGACAACGTCCTCGTCCTGCCCCGCGTACCCAAGCTCAACAAGGCCACCACGTTCCGCAAGGTCCGCAAGGTGACCACCGCGCCCAGCGGCTTCGAGGGCGAGGGCTTCCCGGTCCGCCGGGCCTTCGCCGGGGTGTCGTCGACCGACCTGGACCCGTTCATCCACCTGGACCAGATGGGCGAGGTCGACTACGCCCCGGGTGAGCCGAAGGGCACCCCGTGGCACCCGCACCGCGGCTTCGAGACCGTCACGTACATCATCGACGGCGTCTTCGACCACCAGGACTCGCAGGGCGGCGGCGGCACCATCACCGACGGCGACACCCAGTGGATGACGGCCGGCAGTGGGCTGCTGCACATCGAGGCGCCGCCGGAGCACCTGGTGACGAGCGGCGGCCTCTTCCACGGCACGCAGCTCTGGGTCAACCTGCCGCGCAAGGCCAAGATGAACCCGCCCCAGTACCAGGACATCCGGGGCCGGGAGTCCGCGCTGCTGACCACCGAGGACGGTGGCGCGCTCGTCCGGGTCATCGCCGGTGAGATCGCCGGGCACAAGGGCCCGGGCTCCACGTTCACGCCGATCACCATCAGCCACGTCACCGTCCAGCCCGGCGCGCAGGTCGACCTGCCCTGGAACCCCAACTTCAACGCACTGGTGTACGTCCTCGGCGGGCGCGGCACCGTCGGCGTCGAGCGTCGACCGGTCCACACCGGCCAGCTCGCCGTGCACGGCCCGGGTGGCGCGCTGCGCTTCGGCGCGAGCCCCACGCAGGACAGCAACACCCCAGCGCTGGACCTCTACATCATGGGCGGTCAGCCCATCCGGGAGCCGGTGGCGCAGTACGGCCCGTTCGTGATGAACACCCGCGACGAGCTGTTGCAGGCGTTCGAGGATTTCAAGTCCGGCCGACTCGGCGTCATCCCCACCAAGCGGGTCCCGCACACCAACGGCAAGCGTCGGCGTCCCTGACCTGATCACGCAGAAGGCCCCCGGATCGCTCCGGGGGCCTTTCGCGTAGAGCCGGTCAGGCCGTCTCGTGGGCCTTCGTCATGTCGACGAACGCCCGCCAGGCCGCCGGTGCAAAGGCCAGCGCGGGGCCGGCCTGGTCCTTCGAGTCGCGAACGCCAACGACGCCGGGCAGGTTGTCGGCAACCTCGACACAGTCGCCACCATTGGCACTGCTGCGACTGCTCTTGCGCCAGATAGCGCCGGTCAGCTCCATGTGCCGGCCACTTCCCTTATCAGTTTGATCGACTGCTCATGAGACAGTGCCATGCCGCGCACGTTCTCCCATGCTGCCATCAGAGCCACCAGTTCCTCAGGCTCGGACGCCACCTGACCATGAAGCTCCCACTCTCGCCCATGCCGGGGCGCGTCCCTCCGCGCGCTCCCGCGCCGCCGATCTTGCACTTTCTGCTCGATCATAAGAGCCCAAATCAGCTCATCCCGGCAACCGGAAGTGCAAGATCGACGCGGAACGGTGCAGTGCTGTACCGCCGCCGCCTTACGAGACCGCAAGAACCCCCGTGACGCCCACCGCCGGCTCGCGGTACTCGTTCACGGGGTTCGTCGTTTCGCGGGGCATGGTGTGGCCTCCTCGGCTGTGTCGCGTGCTCGTGTGGCGTCATCCAGGTCACCGGTCGGGATCGCCCCGGTCGAGGGGTGGACGCGAGACGCCGGCATCAAGCCCGAACCCGACGATGCCTCGACCTTTCAGCTCCGATTCCGCAGGGCGGCCACCTCAGCCGAGGCCGTAGGCCGCCAGGGCGGCGTCGAGCATGCGTTCCTGCTCATCCGCCGGGTAGGCAGCGGGATCCGCGGCGGCGAGAGCTGCGACTCCCTCGGTCATGGCGATCAACCCCAGGGCGACCGTGCCGACCCGGTCGGCCGGCCAGTCCGGGGCAGCCGCGGCGACCAGCCGCTCGGCCCGTTGCCGCCAGTCTCGGTTGTTGCGGCGGTGCATGCCGATCAGTTCGTCGTCCGCCACCGCCGCAGCCAGGAAGCCCAACCAGACGATGCTCCAATTGGTCGACTCCGGATCGGTCGCCATGCCCTGGCGGAGGACCGCGCGCAGCGCCGCCCGCGGCGAGGGAGCCGCGGCTTCGAGTGCCTCGACCCGCTCCCGGGTGGTCTCGTGCAGCAGTTGCCGGGCGTGCAGCAGCAACGCTCGACGGTTCGGAAAGCGGTGCATAACCAGGCCGGTCGTGCAGCCGGCCGCAGCGGCGACCGCGCGCACTGTCAGCTTTTCGAGGCCCTGCTGGGCGAGCACGTCCCAAACCGCGCGCGACAGTGCCTCACCCTGGGCCGCCCGGTCTGCGGACAGTGACACGACCTTCACCTCTTCATCGGCGCCGTAACGAATGTTACCGTAACGCTTGTTACGGAGTTTTGGTGAGGAGCGGCATGACCTGGATCATCACGCAGCGGCCGTGGACCGACCCGGCGGGCGAGGCGTTACGTGTGGCGCAGAGAGCCGAACTCAACCTCCGCTACGGTACCGACGACCATGAGCCCGGCCCGCCGCCGACGGCCGAGAACATCGACCTGTTCCTTGTCGCGGTCGACGAAGCCACCGGCCAACCACTCGGCTGCGGCGCGCTGCGCCGCCTCGACCCGGTCAGCGCGGAGGTGAAGCGGATGTACGTGGCACCGGAAAGCCGCGGCTCCGGGGTGGCGACCGGCCTGCTCCGAGCTCTGGAGCAGGCCGCGCACGAGCGCGGTTGGACGACCATCCGGCTGGAGACCGGCTCGGCCCAGCCGGACGCGATGCGCTTCTACGAGCGCGAGGGCTACCGCGAGATTCCGCTGTTCGGCGCGTACGTGGGCTCCGACAACTCGGTCTGTTACGAACGCGTCCTACCTGACAAAGCACCCCGACCGCAGCCCACGGCATCCCGCTGACCTAAGGGGCGAACGGCAGCAGCTCGCCGACAGCGGCAACCGCGTCGCCGATCTTGCACTTTTTGTGGTGTCGTAAGCACCCAAACCCGCCCAAATAGGCGACCGAAAGTGCAAGATCGATGCTATGCGGTCCTTACGGTTACGAGACCGCGAAGATCCCGGCGACGCCCAGAATCACCATCAGCAACACCGCTACCAGCGCCCCCCGTTCGCTCTCCACCGCCGGCTCGCGGTACTCGTTCACGGAGTTCGTTGTTTCGCGGGGCATGGTGTGGCCTCCTCGGCTGTGTCGCGTGCTTGCGTGGGCGTCGTCCAGGTCACCGGTCGACGGGCCTGGCATGCGGACCCGCGTCGGGGGTCCTACCGTGAGGACGTTGTCGACCTCCCGGGAGGGCTGGACGTGCCGTTACAGGACTGGTTCCTCACCGCGCAGGAACGGGCCAACCCGGTCTCTGGGTTACCCGTCTGGACCAGGGGAAACCTCGCCGAGCCGTTGATTCACGGCGCGGCGTACTTCGACCGGCTGGTCGAGGAGGTGGAGGCGTTGAGCGCCGGCGACCACCTCTTCTTCACCGACTGGCGGGGCGACCCGGACCAGCGACTCCGCCCGGACGGCCCCACGGTGGCGCAGCTCTTCGCCCAGGCCGCCCAGCGCGGCGTGGTCGTCAAGGGCCTGATCTGGCGCTCACACCTCGACGTGCTGGCCTACAGCGAGGCGGAGAACCGCAACCTGAGCGAGACGGTCTCCGCGGCCGGCGGCGAGGTGCTGCTCGACCAGCGGGTACGCCGCGGCGGCTCGCACCACCAGAAGCTGGTGGTGCTGCGGCACGTCGACGCCCCGGAGCGTGACATCGCCTTCGCCGGCGGGATCGACCTGTGCCACAGCCGCCGCGACGACGCCGCGCACGAGGGCGACCCGCAGCCGGTGCAGATGTCGTCCCGGTACGGCCCGAACCCGCCCTGGCACGACGTGCAGCTCGCGGTGCGCGGGCCGGTGGTCGGCGCGTTGGACACCGTGTTCCGGGAGCGCTGGACCGACCCGATGCCGCTGGACTCGGAGAACCCGATGGCGTACGCGCGGGACCGGCTGCGCGGCGCGGACCTGCGGCCGGACCCGCTGCCCGAGCAGCCCGCCGACCCGCCCGAGTGCGGGCCGCACCAGATCCAGGTGCTGCGTACCTATCCCGCCGTGCGCCCGCGCTACTCGTTCGCCCCGGACGGCGAGCGGACCGTGGCCAGGGGCTACACCAAGGCGGTACGTCGGGCGCGCCGCCTCATCTACCTGGAGGACCAGTACCTCTGGTCGACCGAGGTGGCGAACCTGTTCGCCCAGGCGCTGCGGGAGAACCCGGAACTGCACCTGGTCGCCGTGGTGCCCCGGCACCCGGACGTGGACGGCCGGCTGGCCCTGCCACCCAACATGGTCGGCCGCGAGCAGGCGTTGTCGCTGTGCGAGCGCGCAGCGCCGGACCGGGTGCACGTGTTCGACGTGGAGAACCACACCGGCACCCCGGTCTACGTACACGCGAAGGTCTGCGTGGTCGACGACGTCTGGGCCAGCGTCGGCAGCGACAACTTCAACCGCCGTTCCTGGACCCACGACAGTGAGCTGTCCTGCGCCGTACTCGACGACACGCGCGACGAGCGGACGCCCACCGACCCGGCGGGCCTCGGCGACGGGGCCCGCGCCTACGCCCGGGACCTGCGGCTGCGGCTCTGGCGCGAGCACCTGGACCGTGATCCGGACGGCGCGGACGACGCCGACCTGCTCGACCCGGCCGACGCGGTCGCGGCCATCACGGCCGCGGCCGACGAACTGCAACGGTGGTACGACGGCGGCCAGGTCGGCGACCGTCCGCCCGGCCGGCTGCGCCCGCACCGCCCCGAGCGGCTGCCCTGGTTCACGCGTGCCTGGGCGCTGCCGGTGTACCGGCTGGTCTACGACCCCGACGGCAGGCCGCTGCGCGCGAGGCTGGCCGGCACCTGGTGAACCGGCCGGGCCGGCTCGGGCAGCCCGGCCGCGCCCGGGTGCACGGTCAGCCCACCCGGGTACGCGAACGAGGAGCGCGGTGAGAAGTAGCCGAACCCGATGATCAGCGGGTTGGCGGGACGCAGCGCGTACATCGGGTGTCCCGGTTGCAGGAACTCCACCGACTCGATCTCGAACGGGGTGACCGGCTCCGCCACGTACGGGTAGACGGAGCTGAGCAGTTGACCGTCGCGGCGGGTGAAGTAGCGGTGGTGCCCGCTGCTGATCACGTGACCGGTCTGGCCCACCCGGCACCGGGCCCGGATCAGCGGCGCTCCGTCCGCCTCGGTCTCGGAGTGCAGCGCCTCCCCGTCCAGCTGGATCGTGGTGCGCCCGGCGAGCACGGGAGCGCCGCGCGCGGTGGCGTAGTCACGGACGACACGGCTGGACGCCACGTAGTGGGTCCACCAGCCGCCCGGGCTGAGCCCGCCGGGGGCGTCCACCCCGGCCAGTGAGACACCGAGGTACGTCAACGAGTACGCGCCGAAGCCCGAGGTCTGCGTCTCGTCCTCGACGACGTACTGGTTGAGGAACACCTGTCGGTCGGCACGGGGACGCAGCCCGGTGGGGACCAGGGCGGCGACCGCGTCGGGGTCCGCTGGCAACCAGCTGAAGTAGAGGGTGTGACTGTTCACGACGAGCTGGGGAGCGGTTGGATCGAGCATGGTGCCTCCGAACCGGGTGTCTACTAGGCGACGCTACGGCCGGTCCCGCCGACGGGACAACGACGGATAGTCGACACAGCTGCCCGGTTGTCGGATTTCATGTTGACCGCTCGGTCGAGGGTGGCGCCCCGACCGGTCGGGTCGATCTGGCGGACCGGGTGCCGCAGGATCACCCAAAAAATGGGTATGAGACTTCGTTGTCTGCGCGCTCGCGGCCGGTTATGGGCGTTTTGTAGCTCGACACACCTTAAGTACATCAACCTTTCGGCTAGCTTTCCGCGAGCCGATCAGGCTAAGGTGACTCCCGAACGGCCCAACTGAAGCTAAACCAAAGCGCCACTTATTTTTGTCCGCGGACGAGGTGCAGGGAGGACCACCATGACCGCGTCAACGATCACCGAGCAGGCGAGCACCACGACAGCCGAGCAGACCAGCACCACCAAGCTGGACCCACGGGCGCTCAGCGACAGCGCCGCCGACCTGCTCAACGCGATGGCCGCACTGCCCACCAACCACCCGTCGCGCGCCGCCCTGCGCGACCGCGCGATCGAGGCCTGGCTGCCGCTGGCCAACCACCTCGCCCACCGTTACAGCGGGCGGGGCGAGCCGACCGACGACCTGGCGCAGACCGCCGCCGTCGGCCTGATCAAGGCCATCGACAAGTTCGACCCGACCCGCGGTGTCGACTTCGCCGGCTACGCGATCCCCACCATCATCGGTGAGCTCAAGCGGCACTTCCGCGACCGCACCTGGGACATCCGGGTACCGCGTCGCCTCCAGGAGCTGCGGCTGGCCATCTCCGATGCCAACAGCTCGCTGCTGCAGACCCTCGGCCGCTCGCCGACGGTCGCCGACATCGCCGCCCACCTCAAGCTCACCGAGGAAGAGGTCCTGGAGGGCCTGGAAGGCGCCCGCGCGTACAACGCGGTGTCGCTGTCCACCCCGACCGGCGACGGCGACCGGGCCACCGAGCTGGGCGACATGCTCGGCGGCGAGGACAACGAGTTCGAGCTGGCCGAGCTGCGGGTCGCCCTCGGCCCGGCGCTCGCGACGCTCGACGAGCGCGAGCAGAAGATCCTCACCCTGCGGTTCTACGGCAACCTGACCCAGTCGCAGATCGCCGACCAGATCGGTGTCTCGCAGATGCACGTCTCCCGCCTGCTGGCTCGGGCGCTGACCAAGCTGCGTGGCCAGCTCGACGGCACCTACTAGGGACTTCACGATCGAGAGTCGGGTCAGCGTTGCCCCGGTCCTCGATCGTGTGAACACCGGCCGGGTCGCTTCCCTTCGGGGCGGCGGCCCGGCCGTTCGCGTCGGAGCCGCCCGCCGCAGCCGCCCCGAGCCAGGCCGCCGCAGCGGCCCGGGGCGGGCCGGCACGCTGAGCCTGCCGGGGGCCGGTGCGAGACTGGGCCGTGCTCTCCGACGTGACAGTGGACCTGCCGGTCCGCCCGACGCTGCCGGCGCTGCTCACCGCGCTCGACGCGGCCGGCGCCGCGGTCCTGGTCGCCCCTCCGGGCACCGGCAAGACCACCCTCGCGCCGCTGGCGGTCGCCGACCGGATCGACGGCCGGGTGGTGATCGCCGAACCCCGCCGGGTGGCGGCACGCGCCGCAGCCCGGCGGATGGCCGACCTGCTCGGCGAGCGGGTCGGCGACCGGGTCGGCTACGCCGTACGCGGTGAGCGGCGGGTCGGCCCGTCCACCCGGATCGAGGTGGTCACCACCGGCCTGCTGGTCCGTCGGCTGCACCACGACCCCGAGCTGCCCGGCACCGGTGCGGTGCTCCTCGACGAGTGCCACGAGCGGCAGCTCGACGCCGACCTGGCGTTGGCCTTCGCGGTGGAGGCCCGGGCCACGCTCCGGCCCGACCTGTGGCTGCTGGCGATGTCCGCCACGCCGGACACCGACCGGTTCGCCGCGCTGCTCGGCGGGACCACTCCGGCCCCCGTGGTCCGGGCCGAGTCGGCGCTGCACCCGGTGGAGCGGATCTGGACGCCGCCGGCCCGACCCGTCGCGCCGGCCGGGGCCGGTCCGGTGGACCGCGCCCTGCTCGACCACGTGGCGACGACCGTTCGACGGGCGCTGCGCGAGCGCGACGGCGACGTGCTGGTCTTCCTGCCCGGGGCCGGCGAGATCGCCGCCGTCGCCGGGCGACTCGCCGACCTGCGCGACACCGTCTCGCTGCTGCCTCTGCACGGCCGCCAGCGTGGGGCCGAACAGGACGCGGCCCTGCGCCCCCGCAGCGCTGACGACCGGCGTCGCGTGGTGCTGTCCACCGCGCTCGCCGAGACCAGCCTCACCGTGCCGGGCGTGCGGACAGTGGTGGACGCCGGGCTGTCCCGGGTGCCCCGCATCGACCTGGCCCGAGGGCTGGGCGCGCTGGTCACCGTGCCGGTCTCCCGGGCCGCCGCCACCCAGCGGGCCGGCCGGGCCGGCCGCGAGGCACCGGGGTACGTCTACCGCTGCTGGTCCGAGGCGACCCACGAGCGGTTGCCCGCCCGGCCGGAGCCGGAGATCGCCACCGCCGACCTGACCGGGTTCGCGTTGGAGCTGGCCGCCTGGGGCAGCCCGGACGGCGTCGGTCTGGCGCTGCCCGACGCGCCGCCGGCCGCCGCGATGGCGGTGGCCCGGGGCACCCTCGAAACGCTGGGTGCTGTCGACGAGACGGGCCGGATCACCGGACGGGGTCGCGCGATCGCCTCCGCCGGGGCTCACCCGCGACTGGCCCGGGCGCTGCTCGACGCCGCCGATCGGGTCGGCGTCGACCGCGCGGCCGAGGTGGTCGCCCTGCTCGCCGAGGAGAGCGCCGCCGGCCCGGGAGACGACCTGATGGCCGGCTGGCGTCGGTTGCGCGCCGGAGTCGACGCGGGCGCCACCGCCCGCTGGCGCGTCGAGGTACGCCGCCTGCGCGCCGCGCTGCCCGAGGGAAACCGTGCCGGTTCCGGCCGTGCCCGGGCAGCGGCCGCGCCCGGCACCGCATCGCCGGCCGGTACCGCCGCGACTCCCCGATCCGGCGCGCCCGCTGCCCCCGACCGGCTGACCGATGACCTCGCCGCCGGGCTGATCGTCGGTCTGGCGTACCCCGAGAGGTTGGCCCGGGTGCGGCGGCCGGGCGGGTCGTCGTACCTGATGACGGGTGGCACCGCCGCGGAGCTGGCGGCCGGGTCGGGGCTGGCCGGAGCCGACTGGCTCGCGGTGGCGGTCGCGGACCGGCGGCCCGGGGCGCCGTCGGCGCGGATTCGCCGCGCGACGCCGCTCGACGAGGCGACGGCCCGGGAGGCGGCGGGCCCACTGCTGTCCACACGGCGCGAGGTCGGCTGGTCCGACGGGGACGTGGTCGCCCGGCAGGTGACCCGGCTCGGCGCGATCGAGCTGGTGGCACGGCGACTGGACCGCCCGGACCGCTCGGAGGTGGCGGCGGCGCTGCTGACCGGCCTGCGTCAGGAGGGGTTGGGGCTGCTGGCCTGGACCCCGGCGGCACGGGGGCTGCGCGAGCGGATGGCGTTCTGCCGGCACCACCTCGGCGACGAGTGGCCCGATGTCGGCGACGAGGCCCTGCTCGCGGCCGCGCCGACCTGGCTGGGGCCGGAGCTGGCGGCCGCCCGGCGACGCGCCGACCTGAGCCGGGTGGACGTGACCTCGGCCCTGCGCCGGCTGCTGCCGTGGGCCCAGGCCGGGCGCCTCGACGAGCTGGCCCCGGAACGCATCGAGGTGCCCAGCGGCTCCCGCATCCGCGTCGACTACGCCGACTCGGCCGCGCCGGTGCTGGCGGTCAAGCTCCAGGAGACGTTCGGTTGGCCGGCGGCCCCACGCATCGCCGGTGGTCGGGTGCCGGTGCTGCTGCACCTGCTCTCCCCCGCCGGTCGCCCGGTGGCGGTCACCGCGGACCTGGAATCGTTCTGGCGTACCGGCTATCCGCAGGTCCGCTCGGAGCTGCGCGGTCGCTATCCCCGCCATCCGTGGCCGGAGGACCCCGGCACGGCGACCCCCACCCGGCGTGCCGCGCCGCGTCGGCGCTGACGGGGAGCTACTCCTCGACGACGTCGGCCACCACGACCGTGACATTGTCCGGTCCACCGGCGTGCAGCGCCAGGTCGATCAGCTTGCCGGCGCAGGCGGACCGGTCGGGGTAGGCGGCGAGCACCTCGGCCAGGGTGTCCGGGCGGACGACGTTGGAGAGGCCGTCACTGCACAGCAGCCACCGGTCACCGGCGCGGGGCACCATCGTGGCGTACGACGGTGACACGTCCTCGCCCTGCAACGCCTGGGTGACGACCGCCCGGCGCGGATGGCTGCTGGCCTGGTCCGCGGTGATCACGCCCTGGTCGACGAGCATCTGGACGAAGGTGTCGTCGCGGGTGACCTGCTTGAGCACACCCTCGCGGAAGAGGTAGGCCCGCGAGTCACCGACGTGGGCGAGGGCCAGGCAGCTGCCGGTACGGGCGAACAGCAGGGCGGTCAACGTGGTGCCCATGCCCTGACGCTCGGGGTCGTCGACGACCGCCTGCTTGATCCGAGCGGTGGCCAGCGCGATGCCGTCCTGGAGGGCGGCCACCAAAGCGTCCTCGGGTGTCTCGACGTCCAGCGGAGCGACCGCGTCGATGGTGAGCGAGCTGGCGAGGTCTCCGGCGGCCATTCCGCCCATGCCGTCGGCGACCGCGACGAGCCAGGCGCCGGCGTGCAGGGCGTCCTGGTTTCCGCTGCGGATCAGCCCACGGTCGCTCGTTCCCACGGAACGCAGCTTCAGGGTCATGGGAGGCAGCCTGCCAGGCGAAGGGCTCAGTTGTCTCTAGGAGATCAGGACGACGGCGCGTGGCGCGGCCAATCTCACGTCTCGCATTTCACCGCGTGCCGCTCCCCGCGCCCTCGTCGGACGGCAGATCCCATCCAGTCAGATCAATTGACAGGAGGTATCGCCACTGGAAACATCGAGCTTCGAGCTGGGAGCGCTCCCAGGTCACCACCGCCACCTGCCTCACCTCCCGTCCCGGAAGGACTCCCCGTGACGTCATCCAAACGCCGCCTCCTCCTGGCCGCGGCGACCACGCTGGCCCTCGCCGGCGCGGGCGCTGGCGCGGCCTACGCCGACCCTCCGCCGGACGCCCCCGAGCAGATCGACAACGGGGACTTCAGCGCGGGCGTGAGCCCGTGGTTCTCCTACGGCACCGACCCGCTCACGGTCACCGACGGCCGGCTGTGCGCCACCGTCCCCGGCGGACTCGCCAACCCGTGGGACGCCGGCATCGGTCAGGACGGCGTGCCACTGATCGCCGGCGCCGAATACAAGCTCGGCTTCGACATCACCGCCACGCCCGGCACGGCGGTCAAGGCCGTGCTCCAGCTCGGCAGTGCCCCGTACACGACGTACGCCGCCGTGGACGCCGCCGCCACCGGCACCACCCAGCGCGTCGAGTCGACCTTCACCGTCCCGGACGACAACCAGAACGCTCAACTGATCTTCCAGGTCGGCGGTAGCGCGCAGGCGCAGACCATCTGCCTCGACGACGTGTCGTTGCGCGGCGGCGAGCCACCCGCGCCGTACGAGCCGGACACCGGCCCCCGGGTACGCGTCAACCAGGTCGGCTACCTGCCGGGGGGCCCGAAGAACGCCACAGTGGTCACCGAGGCGACCACGCCGCTGCCCTGGCAGCTCCACTCGGCGTCCGGGGCCGTCCTCGCGAGCGGCACGACCACCACGCGCGGCGTCGACGCCGCCTCCGGGCAGAACGTGCAGACCGTCGACTTCTCCAGCTACCGCACGCCGGGCACCGGCCTGACGCTCACCGTCGACGGCGAAACCAGCCACCCGTTCGACATCTCCGGCACCCTCTACAAGCAACTGCGCTCGGACTCGATGCAGTTCTTCTACGCCCAGCGCAGTGGCATCGCCATCGACGGTGACCTGATCGGCGACGAGTACGCCCGCCCCGCCGGCCACCTCGACGTCGCGCCCAACCAGGGCGACACCAACGTGCCCTGCCAGCCGGGCGTCTGCGACTACTCGCTGGACGTGCGCGGCGGCTGGTACGACGCCGGCGACCACGGCAAGTACGTGGTCAACGGTGGCATCGCCACCTACCAGCTGCTGAACACCTTCGAGCGGACCAAGACGGCGGCCACCGCCAACGGCGGCGCCGGGCTGGCCGACAGCACCCTGCGGGTGCCCGAGCGCGGCAACGGCGTGCCGGACGTCCTCGACGAGGCCCGCTGGGAGCTGGAGTTCCTCCTGCGGATGCAGGTGCCGGCCGGCAAACCGCTCGCCGGCATGGTCCACCACAAGATCCACGACAAGAACTGGACCGGCCTGCCGCTCGCCCCGCAGGACGACCCGCAGCCGCGCGAGCTGCACCCGCCGTCGACCGCGGCCACTCTCAACATGGCCGCGACCGCCGCCCAGTGCGCGCGACTCTTCGCGCCGTACGACGCGGCGTTCGCGTCCCGCTGCGGCACGGCCGCGAAGACGGCCTACGCCGCCGCCAAGGCCCACCCCGCGGTGTACGCCAGCCCGACCGACGGCACCGGCGGCGGCGCGTACGACGACTCGAACGTCACCGACGAGTTCTACTGGGCGGCTGTCGAGCTGTACCTCACCACCGGGGCGCAGACCTACCTGACCGACCTGACCGCGTCGCCGCACCACACCGGCGACGTGTTCGACCCGCGCGGCTTCGGCTGGCAGAGCGTCGCCGCGCTCGGCCGCCTCGACCTGGCCACCGTCCCCAACGGACTGCCCGCCGCCGAGCTGACCCGGGTGCGTGCCTCGGTCACCGCCGCCGCCGACGCGTACCTCGCCGAACTGCGCCGGCAGGCGTACGGGCTGCCGATGCCCGGTGACGCGAACAGCTACTTCTGGGGCGCCAACAGCAGCATCATCAACAACGCGATCGTCCTGGCCACCGCCTTCGACCTGACCCGCGACGCCCGTTACCGCGACGGCGCCGTGCAGGCGATGGACTACATCCTCGGCCGCAACGCGCTGAACATCTCCTACGTCACCGGTTGGGGCGAGCACGCCGCGCAGAACCAGCACAGCCGGATCTTCGGCCACCAGCTCGACGCCAACCTGCCCCACCCGCCCGCCGGCTCCCTCGCCGGTGGCGCGAACGCCGCCCTACAGGATCCGTTCGTGGCGCAGTTGCTCGCCGGCTGCAAGCCGATGTTCTGCTACGTCGACGACATCAACTCGTACTCCACGAACGAGGTGGCGATCAACTGGAACTCGGCGTTGGCCTGGATCTCCTCGTTCCTGGCCGACCAGGGCGACGCCGGCGCGGTACCGGCCGTCACCTGCTCGGTGAACTACGCCAACTACGGCACCTGGGAGGGCGGCACCGGGTTCACCGCGCAGTTGACCATCCGCAACACCGGGACCACGGCCGTCAACGGCTGGAGCGTCCGGTTCGCGTTCACCGGTGACCAGCGCGTCCGGGAGGCGTGGCTCGCAAAGGTCACCCAGTCCGGCGCGACGGTCACGGCGAAGAACGAGTCGCACAACGCCAAGATCGTCCCCGGCGGCACGGTGACGTTCGGCTTCAACGCGACGACCAACGGCGGCGCCAACCCCAACCCGGGACTGGTCACCGTCAACGGGAACCCCTGCTCGCTGTCCTGACCCCGATCCCTGGTGGCCGCCCCCTCCCCCCTCGGGGGCGGCCACCAGGCCCACCCGGACAGCACAGCTAGTGCCTGTTGTGCCCGGCGACCAGGCCCGGCAGCTCGTGCAGCGAGTCGATGCGGAACAGGCACCGGTCGGCCACGGCCGGCATGTCGAGGATGTGGCCCCAGGGAGAGCGCCGGATCAGGCACGTCTTCATGCCGGCCTGCTGAGCCGGACGGGCGTCGTTGTCGGGCCGGTCCCCGACGTACAGGATCGACGAGGCGTCGCCGCCGCCCTCGGCCACGACCCGCTCGAAGAAGGCCGGCGCCGGCTTCGCCACCCCCCAGCCGTGCGACGTGCCGATCACGTCCACGTCAAGGCCGAGAGCCCGCAGGGTCGACTCAGCGTGCGCCGGCTGGTTACCCGCCAAGCCCACCAGCAGGCCCTGGTCGCGCAGGGCGGTCAGGCAGCCGCGCGCGTCCGGGTAGAGATCCTCCGCGCCGAACGTCTCCGGCTGACCGGCGGCCGCCCGACGGGAGAGTTCGGCGTCGAGGTCGAAGTCGGGCCGGAAGGTCCGGAACGTCTCCCGGTAGTCCTGACCCCGCGCGACGACCGCGCCGAAGACCGCCGACAACGTGTGCCGAGGGACGCCGAGCCAGTCCGCCCAGGCCGCGAACTCGCGGGACTCGTCGAGAACAACGCCACCGACATCGAAGAAAACCGCCTTGATCACGTACGTCCCCCGTCCTGTTCCAGCCGAAGCCGGAGATCATAGGCGGCGGAAGCCACAGTCGATGTCCCCGTGACGGGCGAAAGTCAGCCGATCCGACCCGCCTCTTCAGTCACGGCGAGAGCCGTGGAGGCGGTGGACTGACCGACGCCGAGCGTCGGGTGTGGCCGACCGAGGTGGTGCCCCGCTGGCGCGAGGACTGCCTCGTCCGTCCGGCCGCCACGGACGCACACGTGATCGCACTGGTGGCGGGCCGCATCTGGGATCTGCTGCTCGCCGACGGGTCCGGATTGGAGCTGTCGCGTACGTCGCCGTCAGCAGGGCGAGGTGCATCTGGTCGCCGCGGACCGCGGATCCGGCCAGCACCTGGCAGAGCGCCACGCCGCTCGTCCGGCACCATAAGGTGCTTCGCCGCCGTCCCGGTCAACCCCGAAAATTGTCGTACGTGTGTTCTAACATCGGTGCATGCTGGAGGGGTTGGCGCAGGCGGGGGCGGCGGTGGCCGACTGCCTCGATGCTCCGGCCTGGGCCCTTTCCGAGCACGACCTCGTCGCGGCCCTCGACGCCGCGCACCGACTCGCGCAACGCCTGGCGGCCGTCCAACTGGCGCTCGTGCGTGAGGTGGACGGCCGGGGCACGGCGCGGGCGCAGGGCGCGTCGTCGACGGCGGTCTGGCTGCGGGACCGGCTGCGGCTCGACGGTTCCGCCGCTCGCCGGCTGGTCGATCTCGCCGGGGCGCTCGATGGCGGAGCGCCCGGGGTGCGCGCCGCGCTGGCCGACGGAGACATCACTGTCGAGCAGGCGCGGGTTATCGGCGAGACCGTCCAGACGGTGCACACGGCCGCTGGCGCCGAGGCGGCCGAGAAGGCGGTCGGCGTCCTGGTCGAGTGGGCCGGGACGTTCGAGCCGACCCTACTGCGCAAGCTTGGCACCCGGGTCCTCGACCATGTCGCCCCGGAGCTCGCCGAAGCCGCCGCCAGCGCGGCGTTGGAAGCCGAGGCGCGGCGCGCCGACCGCGACCGGCATGTCACGGTCTCCGAGCTACGCGACGGTCGGCTGCGACTGTCCGGCAACCTGGACGCCGAGGCGGCCGGTCTGCTGCGCGCCGCGCTCGACCCGTTGACCTCGCCGTCCGGTCCGGACGACCCGCGCTGCCCCGGGCAACGACGTCACGACGCGCTCGCGGACCTGTGCCGGCTCGCCCTGCGCACCGGTGAGCTGCCCGAACACGGCGGCGAGCCGGCGCAGATCGTTGTCACCACCAGCTACGACGTGCTGGCCCGGCATCTCGGCGCGGGTGCCCTCGACACCGGCTTCGGACTGACCGCCGACACCGTGCGGCGACTCGCCTGCGACGCGGCGATCCTGCCCGCCGTGCTCGGCAGCGCCGGCCAGGCGCTCGACGTGGGCCGGCAGCGCCGACTCGTCACCGGCCCCCTGCGTCGCGCGCTGGTCCTGCGTGACCGAGGCTGCGCCTTTCCCGGCTGCGACCGACCACCCCGCTGGTGCGACGCCCACCACATCCGCCACTGGGCCGACGGCGGCGACACCAACCTGGCCAACGCGGTGCTCCTCTGCGGCCACCACCATCGCCACGTCCACCGTGGCGAGTGGACGGTCCGTGTGGGCGGCGACGGCCACCCCGAATTCGTTCCGCCGGCCTGGCTCGATCCCGGCCAGTTCCCCCGCCGCAACCACTACCACCGGCGAACGTGACGGAGTTCCAGCCGCCAGCTGCGATGACAAGGCCTCTCGGGCCGCTGCTGTGATCAGCCTCGCGTCGTCCGATACCGCCACCCAGGCCACCGACAGTGAGCGGGCCACCCCGTGCCGACCCGGCGGGCGGTGGACACCCGCCGGGTCTAGCAGAATGCCGGGCATGACGGATCAGCCGACCTTCACCATTCACCGCGGCGGTCCCGACGACGCCGAAGCCGTGCTGCGGCTACTCGACGTCGCCACCGCCTGGTTGGTGGCGCGCGGCCGGACCGGGCAGTGGGGCACCCAGCCGCCCTCCACCGATCCCGGTCAGATCGCCCGCGCCGACGACTGGGCCGCGAGCGGCGGCCTGTACCTGGCGAAGCGGGACGACCAGCCGGTCGGGGCGCTGGTGGTGGGTGCCGCCACCGAGCACGTGCCCCCGGCCACCGAACCGGAACTCTACGTCCGGCTGCTGGTCACCGACCGGATGCACACCGGGCTGGGGATCGGGGCCCGGCTGCTGGAACACGCCGCCGACCTGGCCCGGGCACGGGGGTTGGGCCTGCTGCGGGTGGACTGCTACGGCGGCGACGACCGGGCGCTCGTCCGGTTCTACGAGAGCTGCGGCTTTACCGCCACCGAGCCGTTCACCGTCGTGCGACCGGGCCGTGAACCGTGGCCCGGTCAGATCCTCGTCCGTCGGCTCGACTGAGCGTCAGCCGATCTCCTCGTCGACGAAGCACCAGCGCCACGCCTCGCCCGGCTGCGCCGAGCGGATCACCGGGTGACCTGTCGACGCGAAGTGCTTGCTCGCGTGCTGGTTCGGCGACGAGTCGCAGCAGCCGACCTGGCCGCAGCTCAGGCACGTACGCAGGTGCACCCAGTAGGTGTTGCCGATGGCGACGCAGTCCGCGCACTCGTCGGGGGTAAGCGGCTCGGCCGTGCCGGCCTCGGCCAGGTGCTGACAGCTCACTGCTCCACCTCCTGCCGCAACAGCGACTCTTCCAGGTCCAGGTCACGATAGGCCTGCACCAGCACCTCCTCAGGAATCCGACCGGAGTCCCGGGCAGCCCGGAACACGTCCCGCTCGGCGTCGATCATCTCTTGTCGCAGCCGACCGTACGCCTGCGAGGGGGTTTCGCGCTCGTCGCCGCCGAGCCTTTCCCAGGCCATGTTGGTGCGGTCCTCCAGCACCCGGCGCAGCCGGTCCACCACGGGCGCCGGAGCGCTGTCGGCCAGTTCCTCCAACCGTTCCCGCGCTGCCCTGCTGGCCTGCTGCTGCACTCCGGCCGCCGACAACGCGTCCTGCACCGGGTCGTCCTGGGGCAGTTTCAGGCGGCGGGCGACCAGCGGGAGGGTGGCCCCCTGGCCGACCAGGGTGACCACGATCACCGCGAAGGCCAGCCAGATGAACAGGGCCCGCGGGTACGGCTCGTCGTCGGCCAGGGTCAGCGGCAGGGCCAGGGCGGCGGCGAGTGTCACCACGCCCCGCATCCCGGCCCAGCCGATGATGATCGGGATCTTCGGCGACGGCGCCGCGTCCCGGCGGCGGATTCGGGGAACCAACCGGGCCAGGTAGGTGGCCGGGAAGAGCCAGACGAAGCGGGTCAGGAAGACGGTGGCCAGCACCACGAACGTGATCAGGATGAGCGAGCCGGCCGGCTCGTCGAGGTCCCCCAGCACCTCGCGGAGTTGCAGCCCGACCAGGAGGAAGACCAGTCCTTCCAGCAGGAAGCGGACCAGCCGCCAGAACGCGCCCACCTGCAACCGGGACGCCGCCGACAGCAGTTGCGGCAGCTTGTGCCCGAGGGCGAGCCCGGTGACGACCACGGCGACCACACCGGAGGCGTGGATGTGCTCGGCGGTGAAGACCACCGCGAACGGGATGATCAACGACAGCGCGTTGTCCAGCAGCGGGTCACTGATCCGCCGGTGCAGGAAGCCGAAGACCACCGCGCCGAGGGCGCCGATCAGGATGCCGCCGCCGGTGGCGCGCAGCACCTCGATGGCCACGTCCGTCGTGCCGACCGCCGAACCGATGGTGGCCATTGTCGCGACGCGCAGCAGCACCAGCGCGGTGGCGTCGTTGACGAGGCTCTCCCCCTCCAGGATCGTGACCACCCGGCGCGGCAGCCCGACGCGACGGGCGACGGCCGTGGCGGCCACGGCGTCCGGCGGCGCGACCACCGCGCCGAGGGCCAGGCAGATCGCGAACGGGACCTGCGGCAGCAGCAGGTGCAGCACGACGCCCACCGCGAACGCGGTGAACAGCACCAGACCCACGGCGAGCAGCAGGATCGGCCGGATGTTGTTCTTGAACGCCGGCACCGACGTCTCCAGTGCCGCGACGTACAGCAACGGCGGCAGGATGCCGATCAGCACCAGCTCCGGCTCGAGGTGGATCTGCGGGAAGCCCGGAACGAAGGACAGGGCCAGTCCGAGTACGACCAGCAGGATCGGCGCGAGCAGACCGAGTCGGCGGGCCAGCGCCGCGCCGAGGGTGGCGATCGCCAGGAAGACGACGACCGGAAACAGGCTTTCCATGGGGTACGAGCCTAGGGGTCGCGTCGCCGAGGTCGGATCAGCCCGTCGGGCGCAGCTTCGGCAGCACCTCGGCGCCGAACGCGTCGATGAACCCGCGCTGCTCCTGCCCGACGTGGTGCAGGGCGATCTGGTCGAAGCCGAGCGCCACGTACTCCTGGAGCCAGCCGACGTGCCGGCCCAGGTCGGCTGAGACGTTCACCACCTGGGCGACCCGCTCGGCGGGTACGTCGGCCGAGGCCACGTCGAAGTGCTCGACGGTCTCCAGGTCCCAGCAGACCGGAGGGGCGAAGACGTTGCTGCGCCACTGGTCGTACGCGATCGCCTCGGCCTGCGCCTGCTCCGTGGCCCAGGAGACGTGCACCTGGAGGTGCAGCGGTCCACGGCCACCGGCGTCCCGGTACGCGTCAATCATCGCCCGCAGGTGCTCCACCGGCGCGTTCACCGTGATCAGGCCGTCGGCCCACTCGGCGCACCAGCGGGCGGTGGCGACGCTGACGGCAGCGCCGACCAGCGCGGGCGGCTCCTCGGGACGCGTCCACAGCCGGGCCCGGTCCACCCGGACGAGGCCGTCGTGGCTGACCTCCTCGCCGGCCAGCAGCGCGCGGATCACGTCCACGCACTCGCGCAGCCGGGCGGAGCGGACGTCCTTGCGCGGCCACGCGTCGCCGGTGATGTGCTCGTTGCTGGCCTCGCCGGTGCCGAGGGCGGCCCAGAACCGGCCCGGGTACATCGCGCCGAGGGTGCCGATCGCCTGCGCGATGATCGCCGGGTGGTACCGCTGGCCGGGGGCGTTGACGACGCCGAACGGCATGCCGGTGGCCTGGAGGGCCGCGCCGAGCCAGGACCAGGCGAAGCCGGATTCGCCCTGCCGCTCGCTCCACGGCGAGAAGTGGTCGGAGCACATGGCGGCGTCGAAGCCGGCCCGCTCGGCGTGCATCACCGCTTCCAACAGGGCGCGGGGGTTGATCTGCTCGTGGGAGGCGTGGAACCCGAACGTCGTCATGGGCGCACCTCCTACCCACGACGACGTCCGGTGATGCGTGTTACTCGGCGTGCGCGCCGGCGCCGGCCGACGCCGCCCCCTCGCCCACCCACACCGTCTTGGTGTTGCAGAACTCCCGCATGCCCAGCTCGGACAGCTCCCGCCCGTAGCCGGAGTTCTTCACGCCACCGAAGGGCAGCTCCGGGTAGGAGGTGGTCATGCCGTTGACGAAGACGTTGCCGGCGTCCAGGTCGGTGGCGAAGCTCTCCTGCTCGGCCGGGTCCCGGGTCCAGGCGTTCGACCCGAGTCCGAAGCTCGTGCCGTTGGCCACCTCGATCGCCTCCTCGTAGGACGACACCCGGTACAGGCCGGCGACCGGCCCGAACACCTCCTCGGACCACATCCGCATCTGCGGCGTCAGGTCGGTGACGACGGTCGGCGGGTAGAACCACCCGTCGCCGCTGGGCAGCTCACCGCCGCAGAGCACCGTCGCGCCGTTGTCCACCGCGTCGCGCACCTGGGCGTGCACCTCGTCGCGGCCGTGTTCGCTGGCCAGCGGTCCCACGTCGGTGTCCGCGTCCATCGGGTCGCCGACGCGCAGCGCGGCCATGTTCGCGGCGAACTTCTCGGCGAACGCGTCGAAGACGTCGGTGTGCACGATGAAGCGCTTGGCGGCGATGCAGGACTGGCCGTTGTTCTGGCAGCGGGCGGTCGTGGCCACCTCGGCGGCCCGGTCCACATCGGCCGAGGGCATCACCACGAAGGGGTCGCTGCCGCCCAGCTCCAGGACCGTCCTCTTCAGCTCCCGGCCGGCGATCTGGGCGATGGAGCGCCCGGCCGCCTCGCTGCCGGTCAGTGTCGCGGCGCGTACCCGGGGGTCGGCGAGGATGCGCTCGACGGCGTCCGAGCCGACCAGCAGGGTGGTGAACGCACCCTCCGGGAAGCCGGCGCGGCGGAACACGTCCTCCAGCAGCAGCGCGGTCTGCGGCACGTTCGAGGCGTGCTTGAGCAGGCCCGTGTTGCCGGCCATCAACGCCGGGGCGGCGAACCGCATCACCTGCCACAGCGGGAAGTTCCACGGCATCACGGCGAGCACCACGCCGATCGGCTGGTAACGGATGAACGCCCTGGTCGCCTTCACGGCGGCGGCGTCGGCCGGCTGGTCGGCGAGGAACGCGGACGCCTTGTCGGCGTAGAAGCGGGCGGCCGCGGCGCACTTGGTCACCTCGGCCTGCGCGGCCGCGTACGTCTTGCCCATCTCCGTGGTCATGATCCGGGCGATCTCGTCCCGCTCGGCGTCGAGGAGGTCGGCGGCGGCGTTCATCCACCGGGCGCGCTCGTCGACGCCTGTGCCGCGCAGGTGCCGGTACGCGAGGTCGGTGCGCTCGATGGCGGCGTCGAGCTGTTCGGTGGACATCGCCTCGTAGGTCTTGAGCACCTGACCGGTGGCGGGGTTGGTGGTGGCGATGTGGGGCATCTCGTCCTCCTGTCACTCGAACAGCGAGTGTCGTACGCCCGGCTCCTCGCGGCGGCGGGCGGCGCGGCGGCGTTGGATCACGACCAGGTCGACCACGGCTACGGCGGCGAGGATCGCGCAGAGCACGCCGAGCCAGGCGATGCCGGCCCAGAACGCCAGCACCGCGAAGACCACCATGATCACCAGACCGAAGCTGGCGAGGGTGAGCCGGAGGTTCAGGGCGCTGTACGCGTGGCCGACCGTGCCACGGGCGCGCCGGGGCTGCGATCTCGTCATACCTGACGATCTACCCCCGATCGGCGCGGTTAACCGGTAGCCGAATCCCGACGTGGCAACGCTTATAGCATCCCGTCGGCAGGTCCGGGTCCCGTTCGCCGCATACCCGACAGCAACTTCCCGCCCGACCACGTCCAGCGCATAGAGTTACCGAGCTGTCGCTCTGTGCTGCGAGACGGGGGATGTCATGCCTCGACGCTGGGTCGCCGCCCTGGCCTGCCTCGCCGCGCTGGTGGCGCTGGCCTGTGAGGGCGGCACGTCCGCGTCACCGCGTCCCACGAAGAGCACGCCCTCGTCCGGTGGTCCCGGCGGCATCGCCGCCCTCGGCGACTCGATCAGCACCGGCTTCGCCTCCTGCCTGGTGCTCACCTCCTGCGAGCGCAACTCCTGGTCGACAGGGGACGGCCTGCGGGTGAACAGCCACTACCGGCGGCTGCTCGACCAGAACTCGGCGATCCGCGGCCGGGCGTACAACCACGCACGGCCCGGTGCCCGCGCCGACGCCCTCGAAGGCCAGGCCCAGGCAGCCGTACGCGACCGCGCCGACTACGTCACGGTGCTGATCGGGGCCAACGACATCTGCCGGGGCGGGGTGGACGCCATGACGTCGGTGACCCAGTTCCGGGCGGACGTCGACCGGGGTCTGCGGGCACTGCGCACCGGCCGGCCGAAGGCCCGGGTGCTGGTGGTGAGCATCCCCGACCTGTACCGGCTCTGGGAGGTCGGACACGACGACGGGCGGGCGACGCGCGTGTGGAAGCGGGGCATCTGCCCGGCGCTGCTGGCCAACGCGACGTCGAACGCGCCCGCCGACAAGGCCCGCCGTGCCGCAGTCCGGGAGCGGATCGACGCGTACAACGCGCAGTTGGTCGCGGCCTGCCGGGCGTACGGCTCGCGCTGCCGACACGACGGCGGCGCGGCGCACCGGGTCCGGTTCACCCTGGACCTGCTCAACCCGCTGGACTGGTTCCACCCCAACGCCTCCGGTCAGGACCGGCTGGCCGAGGTGACCTGGCGCGCCTCCGGCCTGGCCGACTGAGCCCACCCCGCGAGGGGCGGGTCAGCGGCGACGGGGCTCCGGGACGTCGGTGCCCCGGCGGCCGTAGAGCGCCCGGGAACGCTCGGCCAGATCCTTCGTGGCGGACGAGTTGGCCCAGGTGCCGAGCACGATCGCGGCCCCCGGGACGATCTTGGCGACGAGTCGCTTGGCCGCCCGTACACCTGCCATCTGGGCCAGCCGGACGCCGAGCTGCACCATGACCCGGCCCAGCGGACGCTGGCCCCCCAGGCCGAACAGCGCGTCGGCGCGCTCCCGGCCGGCAGCCACCCCGAGCGCGAGGCGGGCGCTCTCGGCGACCTTGTGCACCCGCTGGAGCACGAGCAGATCGGTGGCCCGGTCGCTGTGCAGCGGGTCGACGTCGTACGCGGCGGCGACGTGCAGGACCATGCGCGCCTGGGTCCAGGCCAGCACCCCGACGTCGAGGACGGCGCCCGGCAGCCCGGCCGCGCCGGAGACCGCCCCGGACAGGCGGGCCAGGTTGACGAACTTGCGGACCGCCTGGTCGGCCAGGACGTCCGACGAGACGCCGGGGTTGTCGTGGCGAGCCCGGCCGGCCCACTGCGCGGCCTCCGGCCCGAGTCGGCGTACCGCCTCCAGGGCGAGGTGCTCCGGGGCGTACTGCGGATCGTCGCGCATCCGGTCCCACAGTCGGGCCGGCGGGCCCTCGGGGGCGGCCGCCGGCACGGCCGGCAGACCGGCCGCCGGCTCGGGGGTGGGCGCCGTGGGTTGACCGTTGGCGGGCGGGGTGTCGGTCAACGGGTCTCCCCAGAGGTGGGTACGGGCAGGACGGCCGGTGACGCGGTCAGCGACGGCGGTTGGACAGCCGGGTGGCCAACCCCTTGAGCTTCTGCTGGTTCTCGGGCTTGGCCAGCTCGCGCCGGCCCCGGTCCACCAGCTGCTGACCCTTGGGTGATCGCAGGAACGTGCTGATCCGCTGCATCAGAGACATGTCGTCCTCCTGTCGGTGATCCCTCAGTCATGTGTACCCCGAACCCGCAACGGATGTACCCGGGACGCGACAGGCTCAACCCTCACCGTCCACAGTGGTCGGTAGGCTACCGCCCGCTCGGAACGATGGCGTCGACGACCCGGGTGGCCCGCCACTCGTGCTGCTGGTAGTACTCCGGGTACGCGGAGACCTGGACCGCCTGGGCGGCGTCGGTGAGGCGCATCTGCTGCCAGCCGGGCACCTGCTCAAGTGCCGTGAGGAACTGCCGGGTCGCGAACTCCGGGTCCATCAACCGACCGACCGGCCCCCAGCCACTGCTGGAGCGCTGCTGGAACAGTCCGACCGAGTCGTGGTCCCAGCCGACGCCCTGGTGCGGGTAGTCCTGCGACTCCGGCAGGACCCCGCTGGCGACGTTGTAGAGGTTGCTCTCCTGCATGGCGGTCGCCACCGCGATGACCAGGCCACGGCGCGGGATGCCCATCTTGCGGCCGGCGCGGACGATCGCCTCGGCGTTCTCCATCTGGGCCTTGTCGAGACCGGCGACGGGCGCCGGGCGGCTCGGCTTCGTCGGGACGACCTTGCGCGCGCGGGGGGTGGCGTCCGGGTCGGCGGGGGTGGCGGACGCCGACGGGGTGGCGGACGGGGCCGCCGAGCGGTCGAGCCCGCGGGACGCGGCCTGCTGCTCGGCGCGCTGCGCCAGTTCGACGCCGGAGGTCTTCTCGGTCGCCTGCGCGTCGGCGTCCTGGTCCCGGACCTGCGCGACGGCGGCCAGACCGAGACAGCAGACCACGCCGGTGGCGAGTGCCACCCGGGCGCGGCGTCGGCCGCTCAGGTCGCGGGCGTACGCCCGGAGCCGACTCGCGGCGGTTGTCCGTTCGGCTGAGGTGCCTTCCCCTGTTTCGGTGGTGGGGCTGCTCGGGGCGTACGGGTCGTCGAGGGTGCCGTCGTCACGCATCAGCCGAGGCTAGGCAGACGGAAACCCCGATCACGCACAGTGATCACGTGGCCCTCGCCACAGAATCGGGTCACCCCGGTGGACGAGCGGGGCCGGTCGACTCGCCCGAGGAACGGACCTCGCGTACCGGAGAAAAGCGGCGGACCTCGTGCGGCGACACGGACGGCGACACGGACGGACATCGGACCGCGCGACCCGACATGATCGACAAACTCGGCCTTTGGGTTGAACCGCCCATCGGCCGATTGGCGTAATCGGGTGGTTCGTCCGATCGTGCCCAGCGGGCGGGCGACGGATCGCCCGACTCAGGAATGCACCAGGATGGCCTGTACGTTGCCCGAACCGGGTGCCACCCGTCGCGACGGCATCCGAGTAGGCACATTCCAGGGAGGTCCGCACCGGTGCTCGACCCACACGAGCTCTACCAGCTCACCGACGATCTGCCCGAACTCGGGCAACCGGTCCTGATCCAGGCCCTCACCGGGTTCGTGGACGCCGGCAACGCCAGCCGGCTCGCCCGCGAGCAACTGCTCACCTCGCTCGATGGCCGGCCGATCGCGACCTTCGACGTGGACCAGCTCTTCGACTACCGCTCCCGGCGACCGGTGATGACCTTCAACGAGGACCACTGGGAGAGCTTCGACGCGCCGGAGCTGGAGCTGCACCTGCTGCACGACGACGACGAGACTCCGTTTCTCCTGCTCACCGGCCCCGAGCCGGACCTTCAGTGGGAGCGGTTCACCGCCGCCGTCGCAGGGCTCGCCGCCCGGCTCGACGTACGACTCACCGTCGGGCTCAACTCGATCCCGATGGCGGTGCCGCACACCCGGCCGACCGGCGTGACCGCCCACGCCACCCGCCCCGAACTGATCAGCGGGTACGAGCCGTGGCTGCAACGGGTCCAGGTGCCCGGCAGCGTCGGCCACCTGCTGGAGTTCCGCCTCGGCGAGCAGGGCCGCGACGCGCTCGGCTTCGCCGCACACGTGCCGCACTACGTGGCGCAGACCGAGTACCCGGCCGCCGCCGAGGTGCTGCTGAGCGCCGTGTCCCGCAGCACGGGGCTGCTGCTACCCGGCGACGGTCTGCGCTCGGCCGCCGAGGTGGTCCGGGTGGAGATCGACCGGCAGGTCGCCCAGACCGAGGACGCCGCCGCCCTGGTCCAGGCACTGGAAGAGCAGTACGACGCCTTCGCCCGAGGCCGCGGCGAACGCAGTCTGCTCGCCCCGGACGCCGGTCCGCTGCCCACCGCCGACGAACTCGGCGCGGAGCTGGAACGGTTCCTGGCCGAACAGACCCGCCCCGGCGACACCCAGGGCAACTGAGCCGGCAGCCCTCCGCCGCCACGGACGCCGACACGGCGCGCGGCTCAGCCCGCGTCGTGGCGGCGGATGCGGCAGGGTGGAGGCATGCGCCTGGCGACCTGGAACGTGAACTCGGTGAAGGCACGGCTCCCCCGGCTGCTGGAGTGGCTGGCCGGCACCGCACCCGACGTCGTCTGCCTGCAGGAGACGAAGTGCCCGGACGGCGCCTTCCCGGTGGCCGAGGTGGGCGAGCTCGGCTACCGCGTCGCCAGCCACAGCGACGGCCGCTGGAACGGGGTCGCGATCCTGTCCCGGGTCGGCCTGGAGGACGTCCGCGTCGGCTTCGCGGGTGAGCCCGGCTTTCCCGAGCCGGAGGCCCGAGCCATCTCCGCCACCTGCGCCGGGGTGCGGGTCTGGTCGGTGTACGTCCCCAACGGGCGTACGCCCGACGACCCGCACTACGCGTACAAGCTGGCCTGGTTCGCGGCGCTGCGCGACGCGCTGGAAGCGGAGCTGGCAGGCGGCCTGCCGTTGGCCGTCTCCGGCGACTTCAACGTCGCACCGACCGACGCCGACGTCTGGGACCCGGCGGTGTTCACCCACTCCACGCACGTCACCCCGGCCGAGCGGGCCGCCCTGGCCGCGCTGCGCGACCTCGGGCTCGACGACGTGGTGCCCAGGCCGATGAAGGGGCCGCACCCGTTCACGTACTGGGACTACCGCGCCGGGATGTTCCACCAGAACAAGGGCATGAGAATCGACCTGGTGTACGCCTCCGCGCCGTTCGCCCGGGCGGTCCGCTCGGCGTACGTCGACCGGGAGGCCCGCAAGGGCAAGGGCCCCTCCGACCACGCGCCGATCGTGGTCGACGCGGACCTCGTTCCGGCGGTCGAGGCGTTCTGACCGCTCGCCGCCACCGGAGGCCGTCAGCGCTGGTTAGGGTGGGCAGATGGCAGTCGTGAAGATCAACGCAATCGAGGTTCCCCCGAACGCCGGCCCCGAGTTGGAGAAGCGGTTCGCGGCGCGGGCCGGCGCGGTGGAAGGCTCCCCCGGCTTCCTCGGCTTCGAACTGCTCCGCCCGGTCGCCGGCGAAACCCGCTACTTCGTCTACACGAGGTGGGAGAGCGAGGAGGCTTACCAGGCCTGGGCCTCGGGTTCGTCGCGCCAGGCCCACGCCACCGCCGAGGGCGACACGCCCCGCCCGCCGGTCTCCAGCGGCGCGACCCTCCTGGAGTTCGAGGTGGCCCTGCACGTCCCCCAGCCCTGACCACCGACCGGCACTCCCGGGCTCCACGGAACCCCGTCCCGCCGGTGACGTGCGCTGATAGCGTCCGGTCATGTTCGACGGGTTCGAGGAATTCGACATCGCCACGTCCGGCACGACGATCCATGGCCGGCGTGGCGGCGACGGACCTCCCCTCCTGCTGCTGCACGGCATCCCCGAGACGCACCTCATGTGGCACAGGGTCGCGCCCCGGCTCGCCGAAGCACTTCACCGTCGTCGCCACCGACCTGCGCTCTACACGCGTCCCGCCTCTGCACGCCTCCCGCGCTCTGCCTGGCCTGCGTTCTGCACCCGGCCGGCGCTTTGCGCGTGTCCTGCCTCTGCATGCGTCCTTTGCTCTGCTTCAACCAAGGCGACACCGGAAGGCCACGAGCGTTTCCTCCGCTGAAGCAGAGCAAAGGACGTATCACCCCACCCACGCCTGAGGTGCTGGTCGACTACATGCTGGAGAACTGGCCGGAGGGCAAGGACGCCTTCCCGCCGAGGTACGGGCGGCTTACGTGCGGCAGTTCGGTGATCAGGCCAGGGCGCACGCGATCTGCGAGGAGTTCCGGGCGGCGGCGACGCTGGACTACGACCAGGACCAGGCCGACCGAGAGAGCCGAAAGATCGCCTGCCCGCTGCTGTTCCTCTGGAGCCAACACGGCCAGGTCGCCACGCTCTACGACGACCCGCTGCTTGATCGACTCGGGTTCGGCGAAATGGGGGTGTCAGCGCTACCGGGACACCACACCATCGCCGATCTCGTGTTGATCAAGGCAAGGCCGGCGCGGGTCAGGGCTTGCGGGACGACTGGAGGGTGGCGAAGGCGATCACGTTGTCGGCGTAGCCGGTGCGACCGCCGATGAACTGGCCACCGCAGGTGATCAGCCGCAGCCCTGCCGGTCCGTCGTGGCCGTAGATGCGCTCGGCGGGTAGCTGGTCCTTCGGGAAACGCTCGACGGTGTCGACCTTGAACACCACCGTCGACCGGTCCGCCCGGGCCACCTCGATCAGGTCACCGGGCTTCAGCTTGCCCAGGTCGTAGAAGACCGACGGACCGCTCTTGGTGTCCACGTGCCCGACGATGACCGCCGGACCGGGCTCGCCGGGCGTCGGCCCCCGGTCGTACCAGCCGGTCTCGTTGTGCTTCTCCAGCGGCGGTACGGCGATCGTCCCGTCCCGCGCCTGCCCGACGGGCGCGACCGGCGCGGCCACCTTGATCGCCGGAACGGTGAGTCGTACCGGGCGGCTGGCCGACAGCCCGACCGTCTCGCTGCGGGGCGGACGGTCGTCGCCGGCCGGAGTCAGGTCGAGCGGACCGACCGAACGGCCCAGTCCCGCGCCGGTGGCGAAGACGCCCACCAGCACCAGCACCACGGCCAGCGGCACCGACCAGGGGCTGCGCCCTGGTGCACGGCTGCGCCGGGGAGCGACGGCGGTCGGCGGACGGGCGGCCACCGCCGGACGGTCACCGGAGACACGCGACGAGCGGGACACCGCCGACCCTGCGGAGGGCCCCGCGCCAGCGGGCGGGCGCGAATCGTCGGGCAGGCGGGCATCGCCGGGCAGCCACGCGCCGCCGGACGGACGCGAGCCGGCGGACGGACGCGAGCCGTCCGGCGGCGGTGTGGGGCGGAAGATCTCCATGGCGGGGCTCAGCGGCGCCCGAGGCCACGGACGGCACGGGGCCGACGCAGGGCCACCACCGCGATGACCAGCCCGGCGACGGTGAGCGCCGCGCCGCTGGGCAGCAGCAGCCTGCCGGTAACTCCCCCGGCACTGCCACCGAAGCCGGTTGCCGGGCCTCGACTGGGGTGGGGGGAAGGCACCGTCTTCACCACCTGCAACATGGTCGACGCCGTCTCACCGTCGCGGCACTCCAGCTTGACCCGGTAGTTCCCGGGACGGGTGCGCTCGCGCACCATCGGCGCGGCGGTGAGCACCCCGCCCTGCGGTTGCACGCCGACCGCGCCGAACGCGTCCGAGACGACGGTGGCGCCGACCGAGTTGTCCCGACAGCTGGCCCGGATGCCGACCAGATAGCCGGGCTGCACCGTGCTCGGGCTCACCTCGACGAAGACGTCCACCACGGGAGTGGGTTGGGGAGCGCCACCCGGTACGCCTCCGGGCTGCGGCGCGGGCGCGGCAGCGGGGGCCGACAGCGCCGCAGGAGCGGCGTGTGCGGGAGCGGTGGCCAGCAGGGGAAAGGCGAGCACTGTCGCCACCGACAGGAGCACGCCGCCGCGGGTCACTGCCACGATGCCCCCTCTCGACGCCGTCGGACCGCGCCGGGTAGCGGACCGCCCGGCCTGCCGTACCAACTGGATCCTCTCATTCCCGGTCGCACATCACATCCGATCCGCGGACGACGTCGCGTACGCTCGGGTCGCTGTGACCACCACCGACCCTGATCCCGCCACCGTCGCGCCTACGGCCCGGATGATCCGCACCTTCCACCCCCGCCGGGGGCGGATGAGCAGCCGACAGACCGAGGCGCTGGACCGGCTGTGGTCCTCGTACGGCCTGGACGTGTCGGGCGAGCCCGTCGACCTGGCCGCCCTCTTCGGCCGCCGAGCCCCGGTGGTGCTGGAGATCGGCTCGGGCATGGGTGACACCACCGCCACGATGGCCGCCGCCGACCCGGACCGAGATTATCTGGCGGTCGAGGTGCACACGCCGGGAATCGCCAACCTGCTCGACCTGACGGACCGCGCTGACCTGGGGAATGTACGGGTGGCGCGGGGTGACGCGTTGGAGCTGGTCAGCGGCCTGCCAGAGGGTGCGCTGGCCGCCGTACACGTGTTCTTTCCGGATCCGTGGCCGAAGGCCCGGCACCACAAGCGGCGGATCATCCAGCCGGCCCACGTGGCGCTGCTGCGGTCCCGGCTGGCCCCCGGCGGCGTGCTGCACTGCGCGACCGACTGGGCCGAGTACGCCGAGGCGATGCGGGAGACCCTGGACGCGGACCCGGAGCTGGTCGACGCGTACGGCGGCTACGCGCCCCGGCCGGCGCACCGCCCGGTGACGAAGTTCGAGCGGCGGGCGATCACGGACGGCCGGCCGGTCGCCGATCTGATCTACCTCCGGCGCTGACTGATCGTCCGGCTGCGCGCTGGAAACAGCGCCGGTTGGCGCCGGAGGGCATGATCCAGGCACCATGGACAGGCTATGACGCTCACCGCCGCGCTGCCGACAAGCGCCGACCCCGACACCCTCTTCGACGCGTTCGCCGGCTGGGCGAAGGAGCGTGGTCTCGACCTCTACCCCCATCAGGAGGAGGCGGTCATCGAGATCGTCTCCGGCGCGAACCTGATCATGAACACGCCCACCGGCTCGGGTAAGAGCCTGGTGGCGGTCGCCGCGCACTTCGCGGCCCTGGCCGACAACCGGACGACGTTCTACACCGCGCCGATCAAGGCGCTGGTGTCGGAGAAGTTCTTCGCGCTCTGCGAGGTCTTCGGCGCCGAGAACGTCGGCATGCTGACCGGCGACGCCAGCGTCAACGCCGACGCCCCGATCATCTGCTGCACCGCGGAGATCCTGGCCAACCTGGCGCTGCGCGAGGGTGAGCGGGCCGACGTCGGCCAGGTGATCATGGACGAGTTCCACTTCTACGCCGAGCCGGACCGGGGTTGGGCGTGGCAGGTGCCGATCATCGAGCTGCCGCAGGCCCAGTTCATCCTGATGTCCGCCACCCTGGGCGACACCACCCGGTTCGTGGACGACCTGACCCGGCGTACCGGACGGCCGACCGCCGTCGTGCGCTCGGCCGAGCGGCCGGTCCCGCTCATCTTCTCGTACGCGATGACGCCGCTGCACGAGACGCTCGAAGAGCTGCTGGAGACCAAGCAGGCCCCGGTGTACGTCGTCCACTTCACGCAGGCCGCCGCGCTGGAACGCGCCCAGGCACTGATGAGCGTCAACGTCTGCACGCGCGCCGAGAAGGACATGATCGCGCAGGCGATCGGCGGTTTCCGGTTCACCTCCGGCTTCGGCAAGACGCTCTCCCGGCTGGTCCGGCACGGCATCGGCGTGCACCACGCCGGCATGCTGCCCAAGTACCGCCGTCTCGTCGAGACCCTCGCCCAGGCCGGCCTACTCAAGGTCATCTGTGGCACCGACACCCTCGGCGTCGGCATCAACGTGCCGATCCGCACGGTGCTCTTCACCGGCCTGAGCAAGTACGACGGGGTCCGCACCCGCCTGCTCAAGAACCGCGAGTTCCACCAGATCGCCGGGCGGGCCGGCCGGGCCGGCTACGACACCATCGGCCGGGTCGTGGTGCAGGCCCCCGAGCACGTCATCGACAACGAGAAGGCGCTCGCCAAGGCCGGCGACGACCCGAAGAAGCGGCGCAAGGTGGTCCGCAAGAAGCCGCCGGAGGGCTCGATCGGCTGGGGGCAGCCCACCTTCGACCGGCTGGTCGACGCCGAGCCGGAGCCGCTGACGTCCAGCTTCCAGGTCAGCCACTCGATGCTGCTCAACGTGATCGGCCGCCCCGGGGACGCGTTCACCGCGATGCGGCACCTGCTCACCGACAACCACGAGGAGCCCACCGCCAAGCGCCGGCACATCCGCCGCGCCATCGCCATCTACCGGGCGCTGCGCGCCGGCGGGGTGGTCGAGGAGCTGCCCGAGCCGGACGAGACGGGCCGACGGATTCGCCTCACCGTCGACCTCCAGCTCGACTTCGCCCTCAACCAGCCGCTCTCCCCCCTCGCCCTGGCCACCATCGAGCTGCTCGACGCCGAGTCCCCGTCGTACGCCCTGGACGTGCTCAGCGTGATCGAGTCGATCCTCGACGACCCCCGGCAGATCCTGTCCGCGCAGCAGTTCAAGGCGCGCGGCGAGGCGGTCGCCGCCATGAAGGCCGAGGGCATCGAGTACGAGGCGCGCATCGAACTGCTCGACGAGGTGACCCACCCGAAGCCCCTGGCGGAGCTGCTGGAGGCCGCGTACGAGATGTACCGGCAGGGCCACCCGTGGGTCGCCGACCACCAGCTCTCCCCCAAGGCCGTCGTCCGCGACATGTACGAGCGGGCCATGACGTTCACCGAGTACGTGCAGTTCTACGGGCTGACCCGCTCGGAGGGCCTGGTCCTGCGCTACCTGGCCGACGCGTACAAGACGTTGCGCCAGACCGTGCCCGAGGACGCCAAGACCGAGGAGCTGATCGACCTCATCGAGTGGCTGGGCGAGCTGGTCCGCCAGGTCGACTCCAGCCTCATCGACGAGTGGGAGCGGCTGCGCAACCCGTCGGACGTGGCCGAGGTGGCCCAGGCGCACGCGGCACTGACCGATCGGCCGCCGGCTGTGACCCGCAACGCGCGGGCGTTCCGGGTGCTGGTGCGCAACGCGCTGTTCCGACGCGTCGAGCTGGCCGCGCTACGCCGCTGGGACCTGCTCGCCGAGTTGGACGCCGAGGACGGCTGGGACTACGACGCGTGGGCCGACGCCCTGGCGCCGTACTTCGAGGCGTACGACTCGATCGGGGTCGGCCCGGACGCCCGCGGCCCGGCGCTGCTCATGATCGAGCAGGGTCGGGAGCGGTGGACCGTACGGCAGATCTTCGACGACCCGGACGGCGACCACGACTGGGGCATCAGCGCCGAGATCGACCTCGTCGCCTCGGACGAGGTCGGCGCGGCGGTCGTGCGGATCACCGACGTCGGCCAGCTCTGAGGTGTCGATCGGCGCGGTGCCGACCGGCGGCGCCCGACCGAGGGCCCACCAGTGTCGGGGTACGTCGGGCGGCCACGTCCTCGATCCAGCCGAGCAGCAGCGCCGCCCCGACGGTCAGTAGGCACACCCCGGCCAGCCGCAGTGTGATCGAGGCGACCGAGGTGTACGGGAGCACCGGCGCGAGCAGCAGGAACATCCCGAGGCTGGCGGGGATGTGCCACAGGTAGATGGTGACCGCCCGCGCGTTGACGAATCGCAGCACGGCGTCCAGCGGCACCCGGCCGACGAGCCTGGGCCGCACTCTCAGGAGCACGGCGACGAGGGCCATCGACCACAGTGTGGTGCCACCCGCGATGTGGTTGAGGTCGACCGCCACGCCGGCCACCATGGCGGTCACGACCCACGTCCCGCCAGCCACGGCCAGACCCCCGACGAGGCAGCCGTACCAGCGCAACGGCACGCGGTGCAGCAGCCGATCGTGGTGGGCGAAGCCCAGCAGCCAACACGACAGGTAGGCGGCGACGAAGTATCCGGTGTGCACCTCCGCGAGGTGCATCCCGATCGGCAGGGCCGTGGCGGCCCCGATGCTGGGCCACGGCCAGCGACGCAACACCCGCAGAAGGACCGGCGACATCAGCACCAGCCACAGGTAGGTGACGACGTACCACAGTCCGATGTGGAAGGCCCAGGCCCAGGACGGCCCGCCCACGGGAGGCACCCGCAGGGGCAGGACCCACCAGAGCAGCTCTGCCCAGCCGGCCACGCCCCTCGGACGCCAGCCGAAGGAGAGCACCGCCAGGGTGATCACTCCGAACGCCCACAGCGGCAGCAGCAGCCGGCGCAGCCGCCGGCGCACGGCCGACGGACCGTGCCGGTCCAGCGACGCCGCCATCAGCGAGCCGGCGATGCCGAACATCAGACCCATCGCCGGCACCAACAGGCTCAGCCAGACCCAACCGGTCACGTGGAAGAGCACGACGCGGCCCAGGGCGAGCGTCCGCAGCAGGTCCAGGTAGCGGTCCCGGTGGACGGCGGGGTCGGCGGACGGGACGGTTCGCACCGCCCCGCCCCTGCCAGGGCTGACGACCCTGGACGTCACACCAATGACCACAAGGCACAATAACGCCACAAATGCCGCAAAGTTGCTGCATCTCGAAGCCGGGTGAGCGATTGGCAGGGCGCGCTTCACCCCGGAACTTCGCTGGGCAATGTCAGACCCGTCGATTAGAATGTATGTACTAATAAAGATCCTGACCTGCAGGATTACGACTGGGAGGACGCCCGTGACCGCGCCCACCTCCACGCCCCTGACGCCCTACACCACCCTGCTCGGCTTCACCCGCTACGTCGACCGCACCGGCCCCACCAAGGCGACCTTCGTGGGTGGTCTGCGCAAGCAGCGCGCCAGCCGCTCCGGCTTCAACCCGCACGGCCAGTTCGTCAAGGCGCTCAAGGCCGACATCGCCTTCCACACCGGCGGCACGCATCTGTCCGGGGTGGTCGACGTCGTCAAGCCACGCTGGCGCCCGCTCTACCAGGCGCTGGTGCCCGGCGCGACGGCCTGGCTGCACTCCCTCGGCGACCCGGCCACCCTCGATCTGGCCCAGACCCGCGACGCCCTGGCCATGCTGGGCGACCTGCCCGTCAAGATCAACCCCCATTTCGGCGTACGTCACGCCGACGGTCGCGCCGACGCGGTCCGACTGCACTTCGACGAGGCGCCACCGAGCGAGGAGTCGATGCTCGCCACCCTGCACCTGATGGCCCGCCACATGGACGCGGTCCTCCCGCACGCCGAGCCGGTCCTGGTCGACGTCCGGCGCGGTCAGGCCCACCGCATGCCCACCGACGCCAAGCCCGAACAGATCGAACGCTGGCTGGCCGGCGAAGCCGCCGCCTTCCGCGCCATCTGGTCCACCGCCGCCTAACCGCAAACCCCGACCGGCCCCCGCCCACGCCCACCCGCCCAACCAAGATCCGCGCAACATCAGGGATACTGCTGCCTCCCACGACTGGGAGGCAGCAAGACCACTGACGTTGCGCGGATCTTGGCGAATCTAACCCCGGTGGGAGTTATCCACAGGGGCTGCCGGCGGCCGCCTCTGGCCGTCAGGGTGTCGTCATGCCTGCTTCTCCACGACGTCCGGCGAGACTGCAGGGGCGAGTCTTCCGCGGTTCCCTCGCCGTCGCCGACGGTCTGCTCACCCCTGCGGAACTACGCAGCTCGGCATGGCGCCCACTCTTCCGAGACGTCTATGCCGATGCCCAACTCGAGATCACCCATCGCACTCGTTGCGCCGCCGCAGCCCAGCTCGTGCTACCGCCTGGTGTGGTGATCGCCGGGCGCAGCGCGGCAGCGCTCTACGGCGCGACGACGATCGACCGCAGCGAACCCGTCGACGTGCTCGTGCCCACCGGCCAACGGTTCGGACCGGTGTCGGGGCTCGTCGTCCACGTCGGCGCGATCGACGACGCCGACGTCACCCGACACCAGGACATCCCGGTGACCACCCCGACGCGCATCTGCTGGGATCTGGCCCAGTGGTTGCCGACCGAGGAGGCAGTCGCCATCGTGGATCGGCTCGCTCACCAGCACCTGGTGGCGCTCGCGCCGCTGCGGGCGAACGCCCGAGCGCGGATCGGCCACCGAGGGTGGAGACGCATGGTGCGGGTGGCCGATCTTGCTGACGCGGGCTCGGAGTCGACACCGGAGTCCCGACTTCGCGTGCGGATCGTGCTCGCCGGGGTGCCGACGCCGGTCACCCAGTTCGTGGTCGAGCGCGAGGGGAGATTCCTGGCCCGTCTCGACCTGGCATGGCCGCATCTCAAGGTCGCCGTCGAATACGACGGACTGTGGCATGACGATCCCGAGCAGTTCCACCGCGACCGCCGTCGCCTCAATCGACTTGTCGGTGAGGACTGGATCGTGCTGCACATAACGGCGAAAAGATTCCGGGAGGACTTCGACGGCTTCCTCGACGAACTCCGTCAAGCCCTCCGCTCCCGCTCCCGCTGACCCCCGTCCCCACCCCCCACCCCCCACCCCCCGGCCCCCGGCCCCCGGCCCCCGGCCCCCGGCCCCCGGCCCCCGGCCCCAAGATCCGAGCAACTTCAGGGTTACTGCTGCCTCATCGGCTTGCGAGGCAGCAGTTTCCCCGAAGTTGCTCGGATCTTGGGGCTCGTGCGCGGGGGCGCGGCGCTCGGGGGCGCGGCGCGCGGGGGCGCGGCGGGGTGGTCAGGTGGCGGGGAGGTACCTGGTCAGGTCGTCGAGGATCTTGTTGGCGGCGCCGACGCCGATGCCGGTCATCCAGACCTCGTCGGAGACCGGGTACGCCTTGCCGGCCTTGACCGCGCCGAGGCCCTTCCAGAGGGTTCCGCCGGCCACCTTGGTCTGCTCTGCGGCGGCCTTGTCGCCGTACGCGGTCACGAAGATGACGTCGCCGTCGACCTCGTTGATCCGCTCGGGGCTGACCAGGTCGAAGCGCTTGTCCTCCTTGTTGGCCAGCATCTGCCGCTCGGGACGACCGAGACCGGTGTCGCCGATGACGATGCCGGAGAAGGAGTCCGGCCCGTACACCCGGATGTTGCCCGGGATGAAGCGCACGATCGACACCTTGCGGGCGGCGGGGTCGCCGAGGGTGGCGCCGAAGTCCTTGGCCCGCTTCTCGTACGCGCCGAGCAGGTCCTTGGCCTGCTGCTCGCGGCCGAGCGCCTTGCCGTCGAGGAGGAAGTTGTCCTTCCAGGTGATGCCCACCTTGTCGGTGAACACCGTCGGCGCGATGGCGGCCAGCTCGTCGTAGAACTTCTCCTGGCGGAACTTGCTGCCGAGGATCAGGTCCGGCTTGAGCGCGTTGATCGCCTCCAGGTCGGGCTCGGTGAGCACCCCGACCTCCTTGATGCCGGCGAGCTTGTCCGCGCCGAAGTACGTCGGCCAGCTCTTGGCCTCGCCGGCGGTGGCCGCGCCGACGGGCGTGATGCCCAGCGAAAGCGCCGTGTCGATCTTGTCGGTGTCGAGTACGACGACGCGCTTGGGCTCGGCCGGGACCTTGGTGGTGCCCATGGCGTGGGTGATCTCCCGGGTCTCCCCGGTGGCGGAGCCGGCGACCGGGTCGCTCTCACCGCAGGCGGTGAGGCCGGCCCCGAGGGCGACGGCCGCGGCGAGAGCGGCGACGAGACGACGCATCAGTGTCCTTTCGAGGGGTACGTGCCGGCGAGCGGGGTGGCCGCGTCGCCGTCGGCGGATCGGGCGTCCGGTACGGACGCCGTCGACGAATCGGGGTCGCCAGGGCCAGCGGCAAGCGCGGCGGACCCGGCAGCAGCAGCGGCCGGCGCAGAGCCAGCGGCAGGCGCAGCGGGACCGGCAGCGGCGGGAAGGGCCGGGCCGCCGGTGTGGGCTGGAATCACCAGCGGGGCGCCGGTCACCGGGCAGGGAACCACGACGCAGGCCAGCCCGAAGACGTCGCGGACCAGCTCGGCGGTGAGGATCTCCCGGGGTGGGCCGGCGGCCACCACCGCGCCGGCGCGCATCGCGACCAGGTGGTCGGCGTAGCGGGCGGCCTGGTTCAGGTCGTGCAGCACGGCGACCACGGTCCGGCCCCGCTCGACGCGGAGCCGGTGCAGCAGGTCCAGCACCTCCACCTGGTGGGCCAGGTCGAGGAAGGTGGTCGGCTCGTCCAGCAGCAGCGCCTCGGTGTCCTGGGCGAGGGTCATGGCGATCCACACCCGTTGCCGCTGGCCGCCGGAGAGGCTGTCCACCGGCCGGTCGGCCAGGTCGGCCACGTCGGCCAGGGCCATCGCCTCGTCGACCGCCGCAGCGTCGGACGACGACCACTGCCGCCACCACCGCTGGTACGGCTGCCGGCCACGTCCGACCAGGTCGGCCACGGTGACGCCCTCGGGCACCAGCGGACTCTGCGGCAGGACGCCGAGCCGACGGGCCACGTCGCGGGTGGGCAGGTCACGGATGGCGGTGCCGTCCAGCAGGACGGTGCCGCGTCGCGGGGTGAGCAGCCGGGCCATCGTGCGCAGCAGGGTGGACTTACCGCAGGCGTTGGGGCCGACGATCACGGTGAACGCGTCGGTGGGCAGGTCCAGGGTGAGCCCGTCGAGCACGGTCCGCTCGTCGTAGCCGACGACCAGGTCGCGGGTGGAGAGCATCACACGACTCCTTTGAGGCGTCACGACGACCGCCGCCGTCCACGAAGCAGCAGGAAGATCAGGTACGGGCCACCGATTGCGGCGGTGAGCACGCCCGCCGGCAGTTGGGTGGGCGCGAACAGTCGGCGACCGGCCAGGTCGGCGAGGACCAGCAGCAGTGCCCCGAGCAGCGCGGCGCAGACCAGCGGGGGCCGTTCGGCGCGGACCAGTCGACGGGCCACCTGGGGCGCGACGAGCGCGACGAAGTCGACGGCGCCGACCTGGGCGGTGACCATCGCGGCGACGAGCACGCCGGTGCCGGCCAGGCCGATCCGGCGGGCCACCGGGCGCAGGCCGACGCCTCGTGCGGTGTCGTCGTCGAGGGCGGTGCTGTTCAGGGCGGCCCAGCCGGCCCAGGTCAGCACCGGCAGCAGCACCAGCAGGGTGCCGGCGATCCAGGCGGCCTCGGTCCAGCCCTTGCCGGCCAGGGTGCCGATCAGCCAGATCTGTGCCCGCAGACCGTCGATCGGGTCGGCCGTGAGCATCACGACCTCGGTCAACGCCCGGAACGCGAAGGCGACCGCCACGCCGGCGAGAACGAACCGCTGCGCGGCCAGCCCGTGCCGGGCGCCGAGGGCGAAGAGCAGCACCGCCGCCAGCAGACCGCCGACCAACGCGCTCGGCGCCACCAGCACCGCCGCCGCACCGCTGGTCAACGCCACGGTCGCGGCGAGCCCGGCGCCCTGGGTGATACCGATGACGTCCGGGCTGGCCAGAGGGTTGCGCGCGACGCTCTGGATCAGCGTGCCGGCCACGCCGAAGGCCGCGCCGGCCGCCGCCGCCAGCACGACCCGGGGCAAACGAAGATCGAAGACCACCAGGTCGTACGGGGTGTTGGCGCCGGAGAGCGCCCGCAGCACGTCGGCCGGGGCGACGTACGGGGTACCCAGCGAGAGGCTGAGCACGACGGCCAGCAGGAGCAGCACTGTCAGCACGGCGGCCACCAGCGTCGCGCGGCGGCGGATCAGCAGGCTGACCGGGCCGATCCGCACCAGCGACCGCCCCGACACCCGGGCCTGACCGGTGGCCGGTGCTGCGGCGGGCGCGGCAGCCGGCAGGCTGGCCCGGGTCACGCGGTCACCACCCGGGCGCGGCGGACCAGCACGGCCAGCAGCGGCGCGCCGATCAGGGCGGTGACGATGCCGGCCGGTATCTCGCCGGGTGGGGCGACGAGTCGGCCGACGACATCGGCGCCGAGCAGCAGCGCGGGCCCGAGCAGGGCCGAGACGGCGAGAGTCCAGCGGTGGTCGGCGCCGACCAGGGCACGGGCGAGGTGCGGCACGGCCAGTCCGACGAAGGCGACCGGGCCGGCCGCGGCCACCGCCGCGCCGGTGAGCAGCACGGCGGCCAGCCCACCGCCGAGGCGGACCAGGCCGATGCGGTGGCCCAGGCCACGGGCCACGTCGTCGCCGAGGGCCAGCGCGTCCAGGCCCCGGGCCACCAGTGCGGCGAGCAGCAGCCCGACGAGGACGAACGGCAGCACCTGGGCGGTGACACCGAGGTCCCTCCCGGCCAGCCCGCCCACCACCCAGAACCGGTACTCCTCGAAGGTGCGGGCGTCGATGCTGAGCAGCGCGTACACCATGGAGGCCAGGCTGGCGTCGAGCGCCGCGCCGACCAGCGCGAGGGTGACCGGGCTCGCGCCCTCTCGGGCCCGGCTGGCGATGGCGAAGACCAGCAGGCCGGCGGCGAGCGCGCCGGCGATGCCGAACCAGACGTACCCGGCGAGCGTGCCGATGCCGAAGACGGAGATGGCGAGCACCACGCCGAACGACGCGCCGGCGCTGATGCCGAGGATGCGGGGCTCGGCGAGGGGATTGCGGGTGAGCGCCTGGAACAGCACGCCGGCCACGGCGAGCGCGAGCCCGACCGCGAGGCCGAGCGCGGTACGCGGCATGCGCAGTTCCCGGACGATGGTGCTCGCATCGCTGCCGTCCGGCGCGACGAGGGCGTGCCAGACCGCGCCGACTCCGAGTTGCCGGCTGCCCAGCGCGAAGCTGGCCAGTACGGCGAGCAGCAACACCAGCGCGGCTCCGACGGTGACGACGACCCGCCGGCCGGTGCGGGCACCGGAGGAGTTGCGGGCCGACGTCGGCCGGGCGACGAGGGTGGTCACGAGTCTCCTGCACGTTCGAGCTTAGGTTCGCCTAACCTTAGCCGACCTGCGGAAAGTGACCTAACCGGCGTCGGTCGATGCTGTCGCCGCGGCCTGCGGCAGGCCCGCCGAGCCGCCGTCCCCGGCCGCCGCGCCGCCGCGTGGGAGCACGTTCAGCGGGCGCATCATCTCGTTGTCCTCGTGCTCCAACAGATGGCAGTGCCAGGAGTAGTGGCCCGGCAGGTCGAAGTGGGCCTTGATGCGGGTCACCTCCCACGGGTACGCGAGCACCGTGTCCATCCACCCGCGCTCCCCCGGCCGCGGCTCCGACCGGCCCGACCGCCCTCGACCCAGCAGCTCGAACTGGACCTGGTGCAGGTGGACGGGGTGGACGTTGCGGGTGAAGTTGCGCACCTCCCACACCTCGGTCGCGCCGAGGAGGGGCTGTTCGGTCGCCGGATCGGTCCAGCGCATCGGCAGACCCCGGCCGCGCTCGTCGAGGGTGCCGAGCAGCATCACCATCGACCGGCCGGACATGCGCTCGTTCAGCGACAACCGCCGGACCCGTTCCGCCGGGCCGAGGCGCGGGTGCGCCGGCAGTTGCAGGTGCTCCGGCGGCACACTCGGGTCCGCGGCGGTCGCCTCGGTGACGACGAACCGCATCACCTGCCCGGTGCTCCGCGGGTCGGACGGCGCGAAGTCCACCCCGGGCCGGCCGCCGTCGTACGCCCATTCGGGTCCCTCGTTGACGAGGTACAGCTCGGTGCCGACGGGCACGCCGGTGAAGTCGACGATCACGTCGGCCCGCTGGGCGGGGCCGAGGGTGAGACCTTGGTGCGGCACCGGTTCGGGCAGGAAACCGCCGTCGCTGCCGATCTGCCAGATGGGTAGCACCGGGCGGGCCGGCCGCGCGGTGGCGTGAGCGGCGACGCTGAGCATCAGGAAGCGGCTGTTGCAGCCGTTGAGCAACCGGAACCGGTAGCGCCGGCGCTGCACCGTCAGGTTGGGCCAGGTGCGACCGTTGACCACGATGGTGGAGCCGGAGAACGCCGACGTCCACGCCGACCCGTCGTGGTGATTTCCCGGGTAGACCAGCTCGCCGTCGGGGCTGAAACTGCGGTCCTGGATCAGCAATGGGATGTCGTGGTAGCTGGTGTCCGGCGGGTCGTCGTGACCGGGCGCCGGGCCGGGCAGCACCCCGTCGGGCAGGTCGTCGCCGCCGAGCAGGTAGAACCCGGCCGGTCCGGCGTAGATGTTCTCGCGGGTGAGACCCAGCGCGTGGTCGTGGTACCAGAGGGTGCAGGGCCGCTGGTCGTTGTCGTACTCGAAGGTGGCCGAGCCCGCCTCCCAGCGCAGGCCGGACCGCTCGGCGAAGCGGGACCGGAAATCGTTGTACGCGCTGCCCGTCACGGCGAAGTCGGTCGGCAGGTCGCGGGCCACCGGCAGGTACCACGCCTCGGCGTGCCCGTCGCTCTCCTGCGTGCTGTGCCCGCCGTGCAGGTGGACCACCTGGGGCACCGGCCCCCGGTAGCCCCGGCGGCTGCCGTCGGGGTGGCCGTGCCCGTCGCGGTTCGCCCTTCCACCGGCCGGGTTGGCCCAGTGCAGGGTCGGGTCGACGGGCAGCAGATGCGGCAGGTAGTCGCCCCGGTGGTCAACGAGCTCGTTGACCCAGGTCACCCGGACGGGACGGTTCACCTGCGCGACGATGCTGGGCGCCGGATAGCCGAAGCTGTCGGGGTGGGCGGTGGAGCCGTAACCCCACACCGTCGTCCGCGGCCAGGACGACGGCAGGATCTGCTGGCGGAACTGGCGTACACCGACGACGTACGTGTCCCGCTCCGGGTCGGACGTCACGCGCGGCATGGCCGGTGGGATTCGCAGCGGGGTGACGTACTTGGGGATGTCGGCGCCCCGAAGCTGGGTCGACGCGGCGAGCGCGCGGCCCGCGGCCGTCGAGCCTGCCGGAACCAGAATCGCGGCGCCACCGGCGGCACCGGCAACGAGCACCTGTCGTCTGCTGACCATGCCGCACCTCCCACTCGCATCCGTTCCTCAATAAAGAGAATGAGATTCGCGGACGAGGGCAAGTGGCGTGGACGACGAATAACACCCGTAAGAGGTACAGAATGCGCCATAGGGTGTGAGACATGCGATTCGACCAGCACACGGTCGTCCTCCTGGTCCGACCGTCGGACCCACCGGACCTGCCCGGCGAGGCGATCGACCGGTTACGCGACGCCCATCTGGCGCACCAGGCGGGTCTCGTGGAACAGGGACTCGTGCTCGCGGCCGGGCCCCTCCTGGATTCCGACGACGACCGGATGCGGGGCTTCGTCGTGTTCTCCATCGCCCCGGACGAGGTACGCGGGCTCTACGCCGATGATCCGGCCGTTCGCGCCGGCCTGCTCACCGCGCGGGTGGCGAGTTGGATGGTGCCCGAGGGCAACCTGCGGTTCGAGAGCGTGCCGATCCCCGTGTCGATGGTCGAGGCGGCGGCCGGCGACTGACCCGTCAGCCGGGCAGGTCCTCGATCGGCAGTACCCGCAGGTCGTCCGACTCGCCCACGATGACCCGCAGCGCCGGGAAGTAGGCCGTCAACACCGGCCGGCACCTGTCGCACGGCCCGACGACCGCCCGGCCCCGGTCGGCGACCGAGACGATCGTCTCCAGCTCGGTCACGCCCTGTGTGGCGGCGGCGCCGACCACGATCAGCTCCGCGCAGGTGTCGCCGCTGTCGTGCTGGACGTTCACGCCGGAGAACACCCGCCCGTCGGCGGTCCGCGCGGCCGACGCGCCGGTGTGGCGCTGGCTGCGGCACCGCAGCTTGGCGACCGCCGTGGCGGCCTGCACCAGCGCCCGATCGGTGTCCCGCAGCTCCATCCCGGCCCCCCGCGCTCGACGTCGGCCGCAACTGTAGACCGCCGTCGACGCACCGGAGCGCCCACGCGCGGTAACCCAGGGGCGGCGCGCCGCCGGGCTGCCTATCCTTGGGCACGACATGCAGAATCAAGCCTCCTCCGCCGCGACCGATCCCGTCCGCGACCTGCACCGCCGCCTCAGTCCCCTGATGTTCCGTGACCAGCGCCGGCTCCAGCGGCGGTTGGACGGCGCCCGCAAGCTGCGTGACCCGCAGCGCCGGGAGGCGGCCCTGACCGAGATCACCGCCGAGCTGACCCGGGCCGAGCAGCGGCTGGCCACCCGGCGAGCGGCGGTGCCGGTGATCACGTACCCGGCGGGGTTGCCGGTCAGTGAGCGCAAGGACGACATCGCCGCCGCCATCCGCGATCACCAGGTGGTGATCGTGGCCGGCGAGACCGGCTCCGGCAAGACGACCCAGCTGCCGAAGATCTGCCTGGAGCTGGGGCGCGGCATCAACGGCCTGATCGGGCACACCCAGCCCCGGCGGCTGGCCGCCCGCACGGTGGCCGACCGCATCGCCGACGAGCTGGGCACCGAGCTGGGTGACGTGGTCGGCTACAAGGTGCGCTTCGCCGACCAGGTGAGCGAGCGCAGCCTGGTCAAGCTGATGACCGACGGCATCCTGCTGGCCGAGTTGCAGACCGACCGGATGCTGCGCCAGTACGACACGCTGATCATCGACGAGGCGCACGAGCGCAGCCTCAACATCGACTTCATGCTCGGGTACCTGCGGGAGCTGCTGCCCCGCCGGCCCGACCTCAAGGTGATCATCACCTCGGCGACCATCGAGACCGACCGCTTCGCCAAGCACTTCGCCGACGCCGAGGGCAGTCCGGCGCCGGTGGTCGAGGTGTCCGGGCGGACGTACCCGGTCGAGGTCCGCTACCGGCCGCTGGTCGAGGTCGCCGAGAGCGAGGAGGACGGCGACGCCGACGAGGAGAACGTCCGCGACCAGATCCAGGCGATCGGCGACGCCGTCGAGGAGCTGGCCGCCGAGGGGCCGGGCGACGTCCTGGTCTTCCTCAGCGGGGAACGGGAGATCCGGGACACCGCCGACGCCCTCGGCAAGCTGGTGCAGAAGAAACGGTCGCTGCTCGGCACCGAGATCCTGCCGCTGTACGCGCGGCTCTCCAGCGCCGAGCAGCACCGGGTCTTCGCCGCGCACAGCTCGCGTCGGGTGGTGCTCGCCACCAACGTCGCGGAGACCTCGCTGACCGTCCCCGGCATCAAGTACGTGGTCGATCCGGGTACCGCCCGCATCTCCCGCTACTCCAGCCGGCTCAAGGTGCAGCGGCTGCCCATCGAGCCGGTCTCGCAGGCGTCGGCCAACCAGCGCAAGGGCCGCTGCGGTCGTACGTCGGACGGCATCTGCATCCGCCTCTACGACGAGCAGGACTTCCTGTCCCGCCCCGAGTTCACCGACCCGGAGATCCTGCGCACCAACCTGGCGTCGGTCATCCTCCAGATGACCGCGATCGGGCTGGGCGACCTTGCGGCGTTCCCGTTCATCGACCCGCCGGACAAGCGCAACATCACCGACGGCGTCAACCTGCTGCACGAGTTGGGCGCGCTGGACCCGACCGAGGCCGACCCGGCGAAGCGCCTCACCGCGCTGGGCCGTCGCCTGGCCCAGCTTCCGGTCGACCCGCGGTTGGCCCGGATGGTGGTCGAGGGCGAGCGCAACGGCTGCGCCACCGAGATCCTGGTGATCGCCGCCGCGCTCTCCATCCAGGACCCGCGCGAGCGCCCGGCGGAGAAGCAGGCCCAGGCCGACCAGGCGCACGCCCGGTTCGCCGACAAGGAGTCCGACTTCGTCGCGTACCTCAACCTGTGGCGCTATCTGCGTGAGCAGCAGCGGGAGTTGTCGTCGAGCGCGTTCCGCCGAATGTGCAAGGCGGAGTACCTGAACTACCTGCGGATCCGCGAGTGGCAGGACATCGTCGGTCAACTGCGCCAGGTGCTGCGTACCCCGGCCGAGGGCGACCGACGCGGTGGGCGGCCGGCGCGCGACGCCTCGGCCGACGCGGACGCCGGCCGGGGCCGCCGGGGTGGCGCGGACCTGCCGGAGGAGATCGACACCCCGAAGGTGCACCAGTCGCTGCTGCCCGGCCTGCTCTCGCACATCGGCCTCAAGGACGCCCAGAAGCACGAGTACCTGGGGGCGCGGGGAGCGAAGTTCGCGCTGTTCCCCGGGTCGGCGCTGTTCAAGAAGCCGCCGCGCTGGGTGATGGCCGCCGAGTTGGTGGAGACCTCCCGGCTGTGGGGGCGCATCGCCGGGCGGGTCGAGCCGGAGTGGGTCGAACCGCTGGCGCAGCACCTGGTCAAGCGCAGCTACAGCGAGCCGCACTGGGAGAAGAAGCAGGCCGCGGTGATGGCCTACGAGAAGGTCACCCTGTACGGCATGCCGCTGGTCGCGTCGCGGAAGGTCAACTTCGGGCGGATCGACCCGACGCTGAGCCGGGAGCTGTTCATCCGGCACGCCCTCGTCGAGGGCGACTGGCAGACCCACCACGGGTTCTGGGCCGACAACAAGCGGCTGCTGGGCGAGATCGAGGAGCTGGAGAGCCGGGCCCGCCGCCGGGACATCCTGGTCGACGACGAAACGATCTTCGGCTTCTACGACCAGCGGATCCCCGCCGACGTGGTGTCCGGCCGCCACTTCGACACCTGGTGGAAGAAGACCCGCCACGAGCGGCCCGACCTGCTCACCTTCACCCGCGACGTGCTGGTGAACGACGGCCGGGCCGGGGTGGACGAGAGCGACTACCCCGACGAGTGGCAGACCCAGGGGGTGACCCTCCCGCTGACGTACCGGTTCGAGCCGGGCACGGCGACCGACGGCGTCACCGTCGACATCCCGCTGCCGCTGCTCAACCAGGTCCCGCCGGACAGCTTCGACTGGCAGGTGCCGGGGCTGCGCGAGGAGACGGTGATCGCGCTGATCCGCTCGCTGCCCAAGGCGATCCGCCGCAACTTCGTGCCGGTGCCGGACTACGCCCGCGCCGCCCTCGCGGCGATCACCCCCGGCGAGACGTCGCTGCTGGACGCGCTCACCCGTGAGCTGCGGCGGATGACCGGTGTCACCGTGCCCCGCGACGCCTGGGAGCCGGACAAGCTGCCCGCCCACCTGCGGGTGACCTTCCGCATCCTGGGCGACGACGACAAGCCGGTCGCCGAGGGCAAGGACCTGCCGGCCCTGCAACGTCAACTGCGCCAGGAGGTACGCCAGGTCGTGGCCGCCGCCGCTCCGGAGGTCGCCCGGACGGGCCTTCGTGAGTGGAGCGTCGGCGATCTTCCTCGCACCATCGAGCAGGTGCGCGCCGGCTACGCGGTGACCGCGTACCCGGCACTTGTCGACGAGGGCGCCACCGTCGGGGTGAAGGTGTTCGACTCCCCCGCCGAGGCGGAGGCGGCGCACTGGGCCGGCACCCGCCGACTGCTGCGGCTCACCGTGCCGTCCCCGGCCCGGTTCCTTCAGGGTCGGTTGAGCAACGAGGCGAAGCTCGCGTTGAGTCGCAACCCGCACGGCGGCGTGCAGGAGCTGATCGAGGACGCAGCCGGCGCAGCCATCGACCGGCTGATCGACGCCGCCGGCGGGCCGGCGTGGAACGCCGACGGCTTCGCCGCGCTGCGCGAGAGGGTCCGCGCGGATCTGGTCGACACCGTCGTCGAGGTGATGGACCGCGCCCGCAAGGTCCTCGCCGCCGCGTACGCCGTGGAGCAGCGGCTCGGCGCGACACGCAACCTGACGGTGGTGGCGGCGCTGGCCGACATCCGCAAGCAGCTCGCCGGCCTGGTGCACGCCGGCTTCATCACCGAGACCGGGTACGCCCGCCTGCCCGACCTGCTCCGCTACCTCACCGCCATCGAACGTCGACTGGACCGCCTCGGCGGCAACCCCCAGCGGGACCGTCAACAGCAGGACCGGATCGCGGTGGTGCGGAAGGAGTACGACGACCTGCTCGCCGCCCTGCCGCCCGGCCGTCGGCAGGAGGCAGCCGTCCGACAGATCCGCTGGATGATCGAGGAGTTGCGGGTGAACGTCTTCGCCCAGGCGCTGGGCACCCCGTACCCCGTGTCGGAGCAGCGGATCTACCGGGCGATGGACGACGTCGAGGGCCGCTGAGCACGCCGGCCGGGCCGCTGCCGGCCTCTTCGCGGCGGCGGCCCCGGCCGGATCAGGTCAGTGGCTCGACGCCGGGCGGCAGCTCGCCTCGGTCGATCGCGGACTGGACGTAGTCGAGCAGGATGCGCCGGAGTTCCCGGCCGGCGTGGGTGGGGACGACGTCGCGGCGGCGGGCCACCGCGATGGTCCGCCGCACCCCGGGGGGCGCCAGCGGAGTGATGCGGACCCCGGGCCGGCGGGCCAGCACGATGCCCGGCACCAGGGCGATGCCGAGCCCCGCCTCGACGAAGCTGAGGACGGCGTCCATCTCGCCGCCGTCCACCGCGAAGCTCGGTTCGAAGCCCGCCGCCCGGCACGCCTGGATGGTGGCGTCGCGCAGGTCGTAGCCCTCCCGGAACATCACCATCGGCTGGTCCCGCAGGTCGGTGATGCGCAACTCCCCGGTGTCCGACGCGGTCGGCACCTCGTCCACCGAGGCCACCACCAGGCTCTCGCGCAGGACCGGATCGACACGCAGGCCCGGGTCGGCGCCCTGCGACGGCATGATGATCAGGGCCAGGTCGAGGTCACCGCGCAGCAGATCGCGGACGAGATCCTGAGATCCACTCTCCTCGACGCGCAGGTCGACGGTGGGGTGCGCGTCGCGGAACCGACGCAGCACCGGCGGGGCGAGCGAGGTGGCCAGGCTCGGGGTGGCCCCGAGTCGTACCCGCCCTCGGCGCAGGCCGACCAACTCCTGCACCTCGCGGGTCGCGGTCTCCACGTCGGCGAGGATCCGGGTCGCCAACGGCAGGAGCACCTCCCCGGCCGCGGTGAGGGCGATGTTGCCCCTTAGCCGTTCGAAGAGCGGGGCACCGAGGTCGGTCTCCAAGGCGTGAATTTGCTTACTCAACGAGGGCTGGGTTATGCCGACGATGTCGGCGGCTTGGGTGAAATGTCGTACTTCGGCCACCGCGACGAAGTACCGGAGCTGATGGAGCTGCATCTACATAGCCTACGGCTATCAACGCTGCGAGTTTGATGCATTGGACGACTGATCGAAGTGCTCCTAGCGTCGGTCCCGTGGTAATGACGAAAACTCGGTCGCCCATTCGCTCGAACGTCGGCCTCAAGGCCGTCATGGCGGTGACGGGCATCCTGCTGGTGCTGTTCCTGATCGCGCACATGCTCGGGAACCTGAAGGTGTTCACGGGGGAGACCTCGTTCGACCACTACGCGCACTGGCTGCGTGACATCGGCAAGCCGCTGCTGCCCGGCGTCTGGTTCCTGTGGATCCTGCGCACCGTCCTCGTGGTGGCCGTCGTCGCCCACATCTGGGCCGCCACCGTGCTGGCGCTGCGGGCCCGCGCCGCCCGTCCGGTGAAGTACGCCCACCGCAAGAAGGTCCGGGGCAGCTACGCGGCCCGCACCATGCGCTGGGGTGGCGTGATCATCCTGCTGTTCGTGATCTACCACCTCCTGGACCTGACCACCGGCACGCTGAACCCGGTCGGCACCGAGGGCAAGCCCTACGGCAACGTCGTCGCCGACTTCGCGCCGGAGCGCTGGTACGTCACGCTCTTCTACACCCTGGCGATCGTCACGCTCGGCTTCCACCTGCGGCACGGCGCGTTCAGCGCGTTCCGCAGCCTCGGCCAGCAGACGCCCCGGGGCGAGCGCCGGGCGCGCAACGCCGCGCTCGTCTTCGCCGTGGTGCTCTGCGCCGGATACCTGGTGGTCCCGTTCGCCGTACTCACCGGATTGGTGTCCTGACATGGAACTCTTCACCGAAGGCGACCCGATCGCCGACACGAAGGCGCCCACCGGCCCGATCGAGAAGCGCTGGGAGACCCGGCGTTTCGAGGCCAAGCTGGTCAACCCGGCGAACCGCCGCAAGATGACGGTGATCGTGGTCGGCACCGGCCTGGCCGGCGGATCGGCCGCCGCGACCCTGGCCGAGCAGGGCTACCACGTCAAGTCCTACTGCTACCAGGACAGCCCGCGCCGGGCCCACTCGATCGCCGCGCAGGGCGGCATCAACGCCGCGAAGAACTACCGCAACGACGGCGACTCGGTGCACCGGCTGTTCTACGACACCGTCAAGGGCGGCGACTTCCGCTCCCGGGAGTCGAACGTGCACCGCCTGGCCGAGGTGTCGGTCAACATCATCGACCAGTGCGTCGCCCAGGGCGTCCCGTTCGCTCGCGAGTACGGCGGCCTGCTGGACACCCGCTCGTTCGGCGGCGCGCAGGTGCAGCGCACCTTCTACGCCCGGGGCCAGACGGGTCAGCAGCTCCTGCTGGGCGCGTACCAGGCCCTGGAGCGGCAGATCGGCCTCGGCAACGTGGAGATGAACGCCCGGCACGAGATGCTGGAGCTGGTCATCGTCGACGGCAAGGCCCGCGGCATCATCGTCCGGGACCTGGTCACCGGTGAGATCAGCACCGAGATGGCCGACGCGGTCGTCCTCGCCTCCGGCGGCTACGGGAACGTCTTCTACCTCTCCACCAACGCCAAGGGCTGCAACGTCACCGCCACCTGGCGGGCGCACCGCAAGGGCGCGTACTTCGCCAACCCCTGCTACACGCAGATCCACCCGACCTGCATCCCCGTCTCCGGCGACCACCAGTCGAAGCTGACCCTGATGAGCGAGTCGCTGCGCAACGACGGCCGGGTCTGGGTGCCGAAGGCCAAGGGCGACGACCGCAGCCCGAAGGACATTCCCGAGGACGAGCGGGACTACTACCTCGAGCGGATCTACCCGTCCTTCGGCAACCTGGTCCCCCGCGACATCGCCTCCCGCGCCGCCAAGAACGTGTGCGACGAGGGCCGGGGCGTCGGTCCGACCAAGCTCGGCGTCTACCTCGACTTCGCCGACGCCATCGACCGGCTGGGCCGCAAGGCCATCGAGGCCAAGTACGGCAACCTCTTCGAGATGTACGAGCGGATCACCGGCGAGGACCCGTACGAGGTGCCGATGCGGATCTACCCCGCCGTGCACTACACGATGGGCGGGCTCTGGGTCGACTACGACCTCCAGTCCAGCATCCCGGGCCTGTTCGTGATCGGCGAGGCGAACTTCTCCGACCACGGCGCGAACCGGCTCGGCGCGTCGGCGCTGATGCAGGGCCTCGCCGACGGCTACTTCGTGCTGCCCACCACCATCGCCAACTACCTGGCCTCGGGCCCCCTCGAAAAGGTCGACGCCAGCCACCCGGCGGCGGTCGAGGCCCGTACCGACGTCGAGGACCGCGTCCAGCGGCTGCTGGCCGTCAACGGCGACCGGACCGTGGACTCGTTCCACCGCGAGCTGGGCCAGATCATGTGGGAGCACTGCGGCATGGAACGCAGTGAGGCCGGGCTGCGCAAGGCGATCGGTGAGATCCGCGACCTGCGCGAGCAGTTCTGGCAGCGGGTCAAGGTGTCCGGCACCGGCGAGGAGCTGAACCAGTCGCTGGAGAAGGCCGGCCGGGTGGCCGACTTCTTCGAGCTGGCCGAGCTGATGTGCATCGACGCCCTGCACCGCGAGGAGTCCTGCGGCGGTCACTTCCGGGCCGAGCACCAGACCCCCGACGGGGAGGCGCAGCGCGACGACGACCGGTTCGCGTACGTCGCGGCCTGGGAGTTCACCGCCACCGGTGAGCCCTCGGTGCTGCACAAGGAAGACCTGAAGTTCGAATACGTCCACCCCACGCAGCGGAGCTACAAGTGAACCTGACCCTGCGCATCTGGCGCCAGAAGGGCCCTGAGGACAAGGGTCGGATGGTGACCTACCCGGTCGACGACGTGTCCCCGGACATGTCGTTCCTGGAGATGCTCGACGTGCTCAACGAGCGGCTGATCCTCGACGGCGAGGACCCGGTGGCGTTCGACCACGACTGCCGCGAGGGCATCTGCGGCATGTGCGGCCTCATGATCAACGGCGACGCGCACGGGCCGCAGCGCGGCACCACGGCGTGCCAGCTGCACATGCGGCAGTTCAAGGACGGCGAGACGATCGACATCGAGCCGTGGCGGGCCAGCGCCTTCCCGGTCATCAAGGACCTGGTGGTCAACCGGAGCGCCTTCGACACCATCATCGCCGCCGGTGGCTACATCACCGCGCCGACCGGCAGCGCACCCGAGGCGCACTCCACCCCGGTCGCCAAGGCCAACGCGGACGCCGCCTTCGAGTCGGCGGCCTGCATCGGCTGCGGCGCGTGCGTGGCGGCCTGCCCGAACGGCTCCGGCATGCTCTTCACCGCCGCCAAGCTCACCCAACTCTCGCTGCTGCCGCAGGGCCAGCCGGAGCGCTACACCCGGGTGATCGGCATGGTCGACGCGCACGACGAGGCCGGCTTCGGTGGCTGCACCAACGCCGGCGAGTGCACGGTGTCCTGCCCGAAGGGCATCCCGTTGAACACGATCGGCCGCCTCAACCGCGACTACCTCGCGGCCACCGCCAAGGGCGGCAACACCCCCGGCTCCTGACCGTCACGCGCCGTCACACCGCCGCATCCCGAGTTGCCGGGGTGCGGCGGCGCGGCGGTGTGGCGTCTAGATCGACTCGACATCCAGAAAGTCGGCCTGTCCGGGCGCCCACCACGCCCCGACTTCCTGGAACCCGAGTCGATCAACCAGCACGTCCACTCTTGGCCAGCCGGTTCAACTCCCCCTTCCCGGGTAGCAGTCAGGGTAGGACGAGGGAGGGGCAGCCGGACATGAAGGCGTTGACCTGGCAGGGCAAGCGGGACGTACGGGTCGAGGACGTGCCCGATCCTCGGATCGAGGAACCGACCGACGCGATCGTCAAGATCACGTCGACGGCGATCTGCGGCTCAGATCTGCACCTGTACGAGGTGCTGGGGCCGTACCTGAAGCCCGGCGACATCCTGGGCCACGAACCGATGGGGGTCGTCGAGGAGGTCGGGTCGGAGGTGACCGGGCTCAAGCCCGGCGACCGGGTGGTGGTGCCGTTCAACATCTCGTGCGGCAACTGCTGGATGTGCCGACGTCAGCTCTACGCCCAGTGCGAGACGACCCAGGTGACGAGCGAGGGCAAGGGCGCCGCACTGTTCGGCTACACCTCCCTCTACGGGTCCGTGCCCGGCGGGCAGGCCGAGTACCTGCGCGTTCCGCAGGCCCACTTCGGGCCGATCAAGATCCCGGAGACCGGCGCGGACGAGCGCTACCTCTACCTCTCCGACATCCTGCCCACCGCCTGGCAGGCGGTGAAGTACGCGGACACCCCGCCCGGCGGCACCCTGGCCGTCTTCGGGCTGGGCCCGGTCGGCCAGTTCTGCGCCCGCATCGGTCGCCACCTCGGCGCGGAGCGGGTGATCGGGCTGGACCTGGTGCCCGAGCGGCTTGAGCTGGCCCGCCGGCACGGCATCGAGGTGCTCGACGTACGCGAGTTGTCCGACGCGCCGGGCGCGCTTATCGACCTGGTCGACGGACGTGGTCCGGACGCCGTCATCGACGCGGTCGGCATGGAGGCGCACGGCTCCCCGGTCGGCAAGCTGGCCCACGCGGCCGTCGGGCTGCTGCCGGACAAGCTCGCCCAGACGATGACGGACCGGGTCGCCGTGGACCGGCTCGCCGTCCTGCACGCCGCTCTCAAGGCGGTCCGCCGCGGCGGCACCGTCTCGCTCTCCGGGGTCTACGGGGGCGAGGCCGACCCGATGCCGATGATGGAGATGTTCGACCGGGGCATCCAGCTACGCATGGGCCAGTGCCACGTGCGCCGCTGGGTCGACGAGATCATGCCGTTGCTCGCTGGCGACGACGACCCGCTGGGCGTGGAAGACCTGCGCACCCACCGGCTGCCGCTGAGCGACGCGCCGCGCGCGTACGACATGTTCCAGAAGAAGGAGGACGGCTGCATAAAGGTGGTCCTCGCACCGTGAGTGCGAGGAGTGAGCCGGGGTTGCGAGCCCCGCAGTCACGAACCAAGGCGGCACCGTGAGTGCGAGGAGTGAGCCGGGGTTGCGAGCCCCGCAGTCACGAACCAAGGCTGCACCGTGAGTGCGAGTCGGGTGGTGCTGGTCGCGGGCGCGACCAGCGGGATCGGCCGGGCGACGGCGCGGGCGTTCGCCGAGCGCGGCGACCGCCTGGTCCTCGCGGCCCGCGCGCCGCAGACCCTCGCCGAGGTACGCGAGGAGTGCGCGGACGTCGAGGTCCTGACCGTGGCGACCGACGTCACCGAGGCAGGGGCGCTGGACGCGTTGGCGGAGGCGGCGATCGAACGGTTCGGCCGTATCGACGTCTGGGTGCACACCGCCGCGGTGATGGCCTACGGGCGCTTCGACGAGCTGCCGGAGCGGGTGTTCGAGCAGGTGGTGCGGACGGATCTGCTGGCCGCCGCCGGTGCGGCCCGGGTGGCGCTGCGGCACTTCCGGGCCACCGGCGCCGGAACGCTGATCCTCACCGGGTCGGTGCTGGGGCACATCACCGCGCCCTACATGAGTGCGTACGTGACCAGCAAGTGGGGGTTGCAGGGGCTGGCCCGCACGCTCCAGCAGGAACTGCGCGACTGTCCGGAGATCCGGCTCTGCCTGGTCAATCCGGGCAGTGTGGACACACCCGTCTACCAACAGGCGGCGAACTACCTCGGCCGGGTCGGCCGGCCCCCACCGCCGGTCGCCGGGTCGCAGCGGGTGGCCCGGGCCATCGTCGACTGTGTGGACCGTCCTCGTCGCGAGGTGTCGGTGGGCCGGCTGAACGTGGTGCTGCGGGCGGGCTTCACGGTGCTGCCGGGCGTCTACGACGTACTCGTCGGACCGTTGATGCGGCTCGCGGGCCTGAGCCGGCGGCCGGTCCCGGCGCACGACGGCACGGTCTTCGCCCCGAACCCGGCTGGCGAGGCGGTCCACGGCGGCCATCTGCCCGATCTGGGGCAGCTCGCCCGGGCGGTGGCCGGTCCGGCCGCGCAGCTCGGCGGCGCGGCGGCCGGAGCGATCGGTGCCGCGCTGCGCCGACGGCCTAGGTGACACTGTTCGGAACTGTTCGGAACCTTTTCCGGGGGCGTCATGGATAGATCAACTCGTCTAGCGTGGTGGGCCGGCAAGCGCTCCGGCGCCCCACGACGGGAGAGACGATTGACCATCCGACTGAACCGCAGGACAGCACTCGGACTGGGCACAGTGGCCACCGCCGGCACGGTGCTCGGCGCTGCCGCCCCGGCCAACGCGGCGAGGAGCAATGAGGCATCGCCGGTCACGCCCGCCCAGGCGGCTCGCCGGGTCGCCACCGCCGTCACCCAGCACCGCACCGAGGCCGGCGGCAACTGGCAGGCGTACGTCAGCGTGGCCGACCCGGCGGGCGCTCCGGTCGTCGCGGTGGCGGTGGACCCGGACCGGACGATCGAGGCGTACAGCGTCAACAAGATCGCGGTGGCGACGGCGGTGTTGGACAAGGTCGACCGCGGGCTGCTGTCGCTGGACCAGCGGGTCGAGGTGACCGAGTCGATCGTGGTGCCGGGCGGTGACGGCATCTTCAGCCTGGACGGCGCGTACCCGAGCAGCGTGACGCTGGGACACGTGCTGGCGAACCTGCTGACCGTCTCGGACGACACGGCGGTACGGCTGTGCGGGCTGGTCGCCCCGGCTGCCGAGATCAACTCGATCCTGGTCGCCAAGGGTTTCCCGAACACCCAGGTCGAGCCGGTGGCCAACCCGAACCGGTTCTTCCTCGGCACGAGCACTCCCCGGGAGACGCACGACCTGCTGCGCGCCCTGGTCGCCGGCACGCTGCTCTCGCCGGCGTCGACGGCGCACCTGCTCGGGCTGCTGCGCTCCCCGGTGGCCTTCACCGACGGCATCCGGCGCACCATGTCCTCCGACGAGCGGGCCCGCATCGCCACGAAGGCCGGCTGGTACGCCGACGCCCGGCACGAGGCCGGGGTGATCTTCGACCGTTCCGGGACGGCGGTGCTCACCTACGCCCTCTTCGCCGACGGGCAGGCCGACCCGGACAACTTCGGCGCCACCCATCCGGCGGTGCAGGCCCGGGCCGCCATGGGTCCGAAGCTCCTCGCCGCGGTGGACCGCCTCGCCGGCACGGGCACCGCGTACCGGACGACCGTCCAGCGTCCGAGCAACGGCGGTTGAGACGGGCCTCGGGCCGGCCGCCTCGGCAGCGACCGGCCCGAGGCGGGCGACCGCCGGGGCACGGACCTCGTGAGGTGACTACCGTGTAGTGCGGGACACGGCGGAGGGACGGGCAATGGCACCAGCGAAACGCACCGACGGGCAACGGTCGCTCGTGCGACGGATGGGCGGCCCGGCCGGACTGGCCGCGCTGGCCGGCCTGGCCTGGGTGGCCCGGGACGTGCCGGCGGCGCTGGGCGGCCGGCTCGCCGGGGCGCGAGCCGAGCGGGCGGCCCGCTCGCCCCAGTTCCGCGACGGCACCTTCCACAACCAGGCCGACGTCCGCACGATGGTCGCCGCCGAGCCGGGTCGCAACCTGGTCCGGGAACTGATCTTCGGCAAGCAGAAGCGTCGCCCCACCGCACCCGTGCCGCTCGTGCGGCCCGATGCGTCGCCGGCCGCCGACACCGCCGACGAGCTGAACATCGTCTGGTACGGCCACGCGTCGGCGCTCATCGAGATCGAGGGCCGGCGGGTCCTGCTCGACCCCGTCTGGAGCGACCGCTGTTCACCGTCGGGCGCGGTCGGCCCGCGCCGACTGCACGAGCCGCCGGTGGGCATCGACGAGCTGCCCCCGCTGGACGCCATCCTGATCTCCCACGACCACTACGACCACCTCGACATGCCCACCGTGCGGGCGCTGGTCGCCGGGCAGTCGGCGCCGTTCGTGGTGCCGCTCGGAGTGGGCGCCCACCTGGACCGGTGGGGAGTGCCCGCCGAACGGATCATCGAGCTGGACTGGTCCGAGTCGCACCGGGTCGACGGGTTGGAGATCACCGCCACCGCCGCCCAGCACTTCTCCGGTCGCGGACTGCGCCGCGACGGCACGCTCTGGAGCTCCTGGGTGGTCGCCGGGGCACGGCGCAAGGTCTTCTACACCGGCGACTCCGGCTACTTCGCCGGGTACGCGGCCATCGGCGCCGAGCACGGGCCCTTCGACGTCACGCTGATGCAGATCGGCGCGTACGACCGGGCGTGGCCGACGATCCACATGTTCCCCGAGGAGGCGGTCGACGCCCACCTGGACCTGCGCGGCGGGCTGTTCATCCCGGTGCACTGGGCGACGTTCAACCTGGCCCTGCACGACTGGTCGGAGCCGGTGAACCGGCTGTGGGCCGAGGCGAAGGCCCGCGACGTGCGACTCGCCGTGCCCCGCCCGGGTGAGCGGGTGGTGGTCGACGACCCGCCGGCCGTCGACGGTTGGTGGCAGTCCGTCGCCTGAGCCGTGTCGGACGCTGGTACGGGGTCAGAGCACGAAGGCATCGGTCCAGAGCGCGCCGGAGCGGCCGGAGAGCGCGTCCAGCATGGCGACCGCCTGGCCGTCGGTGAGCTGCGCGACGAAGTCCACGATGGCACGTCCCCGGGCGCGGCCGATCCGGTGCGGCGTACGCGGGTGCAGCTCGGCCTCGGCCAGCTCGACCAGGTCGTGCAGCCGGCGCGGCAGGCGCGACTCCTCCTCCGGGTCGAGCAGCCACTCCCACAGCGCCTCGACGAGGGTGCCCAGCAACCGGGCCTGACCACGCTGGTGCAGGGCCAGGTCGGGGCGGGCCAGCACGAACCGGTGGTGGACGAACTTGAGCACCTGCACCTCGTGCCACTGCGCGCAGCCCAGCAGCACGTACCCGGAGCGCACCGACGGCTGGTCGGTCATGGTGATCGCGTCGACGAAGCGGGTGGACCAGCGGGCCGAGAAGCGCGCCACGTACTGCTCCGCCTCGATCGAACCGTCGAACGGCATCGCGAGCAGCCCGTCCACCAGCTCCTCGCGGACGTGCTCGACGGCGGCGGCGAACGCGTCGTCGTCGGCGATCCAGGCGTCCTTGCGGTGCAGTTGCCGGCGTAGCCGCTCGATGGCCGCGCCGGGCCGGCGGGCCGAGGTGGCCAGCGCCGCGTCGGTGATCGCCCGGAAGTGCCCGCTCTCGCGCTGCCACGCCATCAGCTCGGCGGACACCGCGCCCTGCTGGAGCACACCGACGCGGTAGAAGTCCTCCACGTCGTGGATGGCGTACGCGATGTCGTCGGCGGTGTCCATGACGGACGCCTCGACGGTCTGCTGCCAGTCCGGAATCCGGCCGGCGAACGGCTCCCGGGCCTGCCGCAGGTCGTCCAGCTCGGTCCGGTACGCCCCGAACTTCAACGAGCCGCTCTCCGGGTCGTCGGGCGGCGGGGTGGCGCCACGCGGCGGCGGGTCCAGGAGGCGCGGGTGGGGGTCGGGGTAGTCCAGCCTCGTCCACGGGTACTTCAGCATCGCCGCGCGGACCGCGGCGGTCAGGTCCAACCCGGTGGTGGCCGCGCCCCGGATCTCGGTGCTCGTGACGATCCGGTACGACTGCGCGTTGCCCTCGAACCCGTCGGCGAGGCCGAGGCGCTGGCGGGCCAGCCGGTCGAGCACCCGCTCCCCCAGGTGGCCGAACGGCGGGTGGCCGAGGTCGTGGGCGAGCGCGGCCGCCTCCACCACGTCGGGGTCGAGGCCACCGAGCTTGTCCAGCAGGTGGCTCCACCTGTCGTCGCCCGTCAGCCGCTCGGCGATCGCCCGGGCCACCTGGGCGACCTTGAGGCTGTGCGTGAGCCGGTTGTGCACCAGCAGCCCGGAGCCGACCGGGCTGATCACCTGGGTCACCCCGCCGAGTCGGGCGAAGAACGGCGAGCCGACGATCCGGTCCCGGTCGGCGCGGAACGGGTTGGCCGTGAGGTCGCCGAGGGCGCGGGCGCTGCCGCCGAAGAGCCGCCGGGCGCGCGACTCCGCAGGTGATTCCATGATCGCCACGCTAGCGCAGGCCCGGTGGGCTCGGTCGAGGGATGGACCCGGCGCGGGCGCGGAGGCGCGACGACGCGACGCACGACCGGCCGGGCGCGACGACGGCGGTCGGGGGCGCCCGGCAGAATGCAGGCGGTAGCCGCTTTTCGGAGGCGGATCGAGTCGAAGGCGGATCGAGATCGTGACCCAGTCTGTTCATCAGCGGATCGCCGACGAGCTCGGCGTGGCCGAGCGTCAGGTGCGGGCGGCCGTGGAGCTGCTCGACGGCGGCGCCACCGTGCCGTTCATCGCCCGCTACCGCAAGGAGGCCACCGGCCTGCTCGACGACACCCAGCTGCGCACCCTGGAGGAGCGGCTGCGCTACCTGCGGGAGCTGGACGAGCGACGGGCCGCCGTACTGGAGTCGATCCGCGGCCAGGGCAAGCTGGACGAGGCGCTGGAAGCGCAGATCATGGCCGCCGACTCGAAGTCGCGGCTGGAGGACATCTACCTGCCGTACAAGCCGAAGCGGCGGACCCGGGCGCAGATCGCCCGCGAGGCCGGCCTCGCGCCGCTGGCGGAGACGCTGCTGGCCGACCCTTCCCAGGACCCGAAGGCCATCGCCGCCGGGTTCGTCGATGCCGAGAAGGGCGTCGCCGACGCCGCCGCCGCTCTGGAGGGCGCGCGGGCGATCCTGATCGAGACCTTCGCCGAGGACGCCGACCTGATCGGCACGCTGCGCGAGCAGATGTGGTCGCGGGGCCGTCTGGTGTCCCGGGTACGCGAGGGTCAGGAGACCGCCGGCGCGAAGTTCGCGGACTACTTCGACTTCTCCGAGCCGTACCCGAAGCTGCCCTCGCACCGCATCCTCGCGATGTTCCGGGGCGAGAAGGAGGGCGTGCTCGACCTGACCATGGAGCCCGAGGAGGCCGGCGAGGCGGACGCCGTGCCGACGGGCCCGAGCCGGTACGAGGCGGTGGTCGCCGGCCGGTTCCGGGTCTCCGACGCCGGCCGCCCCGCCGACCGCTGGCTTGCCGACACGGTCCGCTGGGCGTGGCGTACGCGAATCCTCATCCACCTCGGGGCCGACCTGCGGATGCGGCTGTGGCAGGCGGCCGAGGAGGAGGCCGTGCGGGTCTTCGCGACCAACCTGCGCGACCTGCTGCTCGCCGCGCCTGCCGGTACGCGGCCGACGATGGGCCTGGACCCGGGCCTGCGGACCGGGGTGAAGGTCGCCGTGGTCGACGCCACCGGCAAGGTCCTCGCCACCGACACGATCTATCCGCACGAGCCACGCCGACAGTGGGACGCGTCGATCGAGACCCTCGCCCGGCTGGCCGGCGCGCACGACGTGGAGCTGATCGCGATCGGCAACGGCACCGCCTCCCGGGAGACCGACAAGCTGGCCGCCGACCTGATCAAGCGACACCCGCAGCTCAACCTGACGAAGGTGATGGTCTCCGAGGCCGGCGCGTCGGTCTACTCCGCCTCCGCGTACGCCTCGCAGGAGCTGCCGGGCATGGACGTGTCGCTGCGCGGGGCCGTGTCCATCGCCCGCCGCCTCCAGGACCCGCTCGCCGAGCTGGTCAAGATCGACCCGCGCTCGATCGGTGTCGGCCAGTACCAGCACGACCTGTCCGAGGTGAAGCTGTCCCGGTCGCTGGACGCGGTGGTGGAGGACTGCGTGAACGCCGTCGGGGTGGACGTCAACACGGCTTCCGCGCCGCTGCTGACCCGGGTCTCCGGGATCGGGGCCGGGCTGGCCGAGAACATCGTGCTGCACCGGGACGCCAACGGGCCGTTCCGGTCGCGGACCGAACTGAAGAAGGTGGCCCGGCTCGGGCCGAAGGCGTTCGAGCAGTGCGCCGGCTTCCTGCGTATCCCCGACGGGGACGACCCTCTGGACTCGTCGAGCGTGCACCCCGAGGCGTACCCGGTGGTGCGGCGCATCCTCGCCAGCACCGGGCAGGACCTGCGCGCGGTGATCGGCCGGAGCGCCATCCTGCGCGGGCTGCGTGCCACCGACTTCGTCGACGAACGGTTCGGCCTGCCCACCGTCACCGACATCCTCGCCGAGCTGGAGAAGCCGGGGCGCGACCCACGGCCGGAGTTCCGCACCGCCACCTTCGTCGAGGGCGTGGAGAAGATCAGCGACCTGACGCCGGGCATGGTGCTGGAGGGCGTGGTCACCAACGTGGCCGCCTTCGGCGCGTTCGTGGACGTCGGGGTGCACCAGGACGGCCTGGTACACGTGTCGGCGATGTCCCGGACGTTCGTGAAGGACCCCCGTGAGGTGGTGAAGTCCGGCGACGTGGTCAAGGTACGGGTGCTCGACGTGGACGTACCCCGAAAGCGCATCTCTCTGACCCTGCGCCTGGAGGACGAGCCGGCCGCCGGTGGTCGGACGAGTCAGGAGGGGCGCGGCGGCCCGGCGCAGCGCGGACCGCAGGCCGGTCGCGGTGGCCAGGGCGGGTCCGGCGGTGGGCAGGGCAGGTCCGGCGGCCAGGGCGGGTCCGGCGGTCGCGGCGGGCAGGGCGCACGGGGCGGGCAGCAGCGACAGGGTGCGCCGGCGCCGGCGAACGACGCGATGGCGGAGGCTCTGCGCCGCGCTGGCTTGGCCTGATCGGTTGTCGCCCACTCGCCGTGCGGGCGGGCGGAAAAGGGCGCGCGTTTCCGCCCGTTCCTGGGTGATGATCTCGCGATGCGGATGCATGCCGACCAGGTGGACGTGGGCGCGGACGTGGTTGCCGCGTTGGTGGCCGAGCAGTTTCCCCCCTGGCGAGGGTTGCCGGTCCACCCGCTCCCCTCGGCCGGCACGGTGCACGCCCTGTTCAGGCTCGGCGGGGACGTGGTGCTGCGGTTTCCGTTGCGCCCGTCCGCCGATCCGGAGCTGCGCGCGGAGCTGCGGCGGGAGCAGGAGCACGCCGTGCTGCTCGCCGCGCACCTGCCGGTCGCGGTACCCGAGCCGCTCGGCATCGGCGAGCCGGGTGCCGGGTACCCCGGGCCGTGGATGGCGCACCGCTGGATCGCCGGGGAGACGGCCCAGCCCGACCGGATCGACGATCTGGAGGTGTTCGCCCGCGACCTGGCCGCCGTCGTGGTCGCCCTGCACGGCATCGACACCGGCGGACGGGCGTGGCCGGGGTTCGGCCGGGGCGGGCCCCTGGCGGACCAGGACGACGACATACGGGCCGCCCTCGCTGTCAGCGGCGAACTCGCCGACACCGCCGCGCTCGCCGAGGTGTGGCACCGGTGCCGGGACGTACGCCGGGACGACCCCGCCGACGTGTGGCTCCACGCCGACCTGATGCCCGGCAACCTGCTGGTGCGCGACGGCCGGTTGGTTGCCGTCATCGACCTGGGGACGGTCGGCGTGGGCGACCCGGCTGTCGACCTGATGCCGGCGTGGAACCTGCTCGACGTCAGCGCGCGCCAGACGTACCGGCGGGCGGTGGGCGTGGACGACGCCACCTGGGAGCGGGGGCGCGGGTGGGCCCTGGCACAGGCGATCAACGCGCTGCCGTACTACGTCGACACCAACCCGGTGATGGCCGACACCGCCCGGCACACCCTGCGGGCCGTGCTGGACTGAGTCGGGGCGTACCGTCCCCTCGTGGGTGAGGACGACGGCCGTGAGTGGCGGGAGCGGCAGCAGCACGCGGTGCGGGCGCACGCCGACGCGGACGCGCGGCGGCGAGCCGCCGAGCAGGCGCAGGCCGCGGAGCTGGTGGCCTGGTTCGTGGCCGAGGCCGCCCGGCGCGGGCTGCCCACCACGCGGCTGGTCGCCAGGGGTTACGACGGGCGCGGTCGCTACCGGACCGGGCTGACCGGCTGGTACGTCGACCGGGCCGAGACCCGGGCGGTGGACGTGGCCGGGCGGTTCCATCTGCTGACCGTGCCGGGCGGCCTGCGGGCCCGACTCCTCGGCGTCGACCCGCAGCCCAGTCCGCCACCGCTGGTGGTGGGTGCGGGCGGACGCGACGGTGAGTCGATCCCGTTGCGGACGCTGCTCACCCGGCTGCTCGACGGCGGGACCGACGAGCCAGGTTCCACCACCAGAGCTGCTGCACCACGAGGGTGAGCAGGCCAGCCAGGACGATCGCGCAGAGGTTGATCACCAACTGGAGGGCCGAGCCGGCGGCCTCGTCCCACACCCGGTAGGCGGCGGCGACCGCCACGTTCGCCGCGGCCGGCACGGTGGTGACCGAGATCAGCACCCCGACCAGGCTGCCCGACTTCTTCGAGGTCAGCGAGAGCATGCCGGCCACACCGGCGAGCAGGCCGACCACCCAGGACAGCGCGTCCGGTCGCCAGATGAAGTCGGTGAGCGGTCGATCGGCGAGCAGCATCCCCTTGCTGACCAGGCCCGCGGCGGTCAGCGCCCAGGTGCTCAGCACGGTCGCCACCATGGCCGCCAGGAAGCCGACCGTGAGGGCCTGCACCGAGCGGCCGATCACGTCGAGGCGGCGGCGTAGCAGCGCCACGCAGAGCGCGGCGAGGGGGCCGAACTCCGGCCCGACCACCATCGCCCCGACGATGAGGATCGGCTGGTCGAGCAGCACACCGATGCCCGCGATCATGGTGGCCACCACGATCAGCACCAGATAGGTGCCGGACAGTTCGGTCTGCTCACCGGTCTTCGCGGCGATCTCGTCCCAGACCACGGCGTCCGCGCCGCTGCCGGGCGCCCGCTCGGCCGCCCGGTCGGCCGCCGCCGAGATGGTCAGCTCGACGTCGTCGGCGGCGATCCCACCGCGCGCGTCCACCCCGAGGCGCTGAAGGCCTTCCAGGACGGTGTCGGCGCTCTCCCGGACCACGTCGCACTCGACGAGGTCGCCGCGCGGCTGCCGGGCGGCACCGGGCAGCACCACCAGGTGGGTCACGCCGGGGTCGGCGGCCAGCAGGTCGGCCACCGCCTCCGACTGGTCCGTCGGTGCGATCACCCTCAGATGCAGCACCCACAGGCTCCCTTCGCGCGTTGAGCCCACCGGTGGGCGCGGCTCGCAGCACTGTAGCCGCCGCTGACGAGGGCCCGACGTGAAGAGCCTTCCGGGATCGGGACCCCCGCGACGAGTGGAATATCCCGAAAACAGCCTCGAATAGCGGAAACGCAGGTATGGGAGCTGGACCGATGGTAAAACCGGTTTGTCAGTTTGGCCCGGCGACGGCGGGAGTCATCCGAGCATGAGCAAGGTCTACCTCTCCCCGCCCGACGTCGGCCAGCTTGAGGAGTCGTACGCGCTGGCCGCCATCCGCTCCGGGTGGGTCGCGCCGCTGGGTCCGGATGTCGACGCCTTCGAGGCCGAGCTGGCGGAGCGGATCGGCACGTCGTACGCCGTGGCCACCAGCTCCGGGACGGCCGCCCTGCACCTGGCGCTGCTGGCTGTCGGCGCCGGCCCCGGGCAGGTCGTCGTCATGCCGACCCTGACCTTCGCGGCCACCGCCAACGCCGCCGTCTACACCGGCGCCGAGCCGATCTTCGTCGACTGCGACCCGATGACCGGCAACATCGACGTGGACCTGCTCGAGGCGCTGCTCGACCGGCTCGACGCCGAGCAACGACAGGTCGCTGCGGTCGTACCGGTGGACATGTTCGGCGTCTGCGCCGACTACGACCGCCTGCTTCCGGTGTGTGCCCGTGCCGGCCATCCGGTCATCGAGGACGCCGCCGAGGCGCTCGGCGCCACCCGGTCCGGCCGGGCCGCCGGGTCGTTCGGCCGGGCCGGGGTGCTGTCCTTCAACGGCAACAAGATCATGACCACGTCCGGCGGCGGCATGCTGCTCACCGACGACGCCGAACTCGCGGCCCGCGCCCGGTACCTGGCGACCCAGGCGCGACAGCCCGTCGCGCACTACGAACACACCGACATCGGCTACAACTACCGGCTGAGCAACGTGCTCGCGGCCATCGGGAGGGCGCAGCTGTCCCGGCTGGACGGCATGATCCGCCGCCGCCACGAGCTGCGTGACCAGTACGCCAAGCTGTTCGCCGCGGTGCCGGGGGTCCGACTGCTCGGCGACGGCGATCCAGGCGCCAACTGCTGGCTGACCACCATCGTGGTGGAGCCGGAGATCTCCGGGTGGTGGCCCGGGGAGTTGGCCGCCCACCTCGCCGCTCAGGACATCGAGACGCGTCCGGTGTGGAAGCCGATGCACCTGCAACCGGTGCACGCCGGGGCGCAGGCCGTGCTCAGCGGCGCGGCGGAACGGCTCTTCGCCACCGGTCTCACCCTGCCCAGCGGCTCGGCGATGGCCGAACACGAGGGCGACCGGGTCCGCCGGGCCATCGACGAGTTCCTGAGCCGCCGGTGACCAGCGGATTCACGGTGACCGGCCCCGGCGCTCCGGCAGCCGTACTGGACGCCTCCTGCCCTGACGTCTACTTCACGGCCGGCTACGGCCGGGCGGCCGCCGGGACCGAATCGGGCAGCTGGCAGATGATCCACGAGCACGACCGGCTCATGCTGCCCCACGTACTCCGGCCGGTGAGCGACACCGACGCCGACGCCGCGAGCCCGTACGGCTACTCGGGGCTGCACGTCGACGCCGGGTGCACCACCGCGGACCTGGTCAGCTTCTGGTCCCGTGCGGTCGCACACTGGCGGGACTCCGCGGTCGTCGCGCTCTTCCTGCGCTTCTCGCCGCTGGATCCCGCCTCGGTCGAGGCGGTCCGGGGGCTCGGGTCCGTCGAGCTGACCCGCCGGGCCGACACCGTCACCGTCGACGTGTCGCAGGGGCCGGACGAGGTGTGGAGCGGCATGGAGGGCCGATCCCGCACCGCCATCCGCAAGGCCCGCAGGAGTGGTCTGACCGGCACCGTCCGTCCCGCCCGGCAGGAGGACCTGCTTCCCGGCACGCCCTTCCGCCGGCTCTACGAGTCGACAATGGTCCGACTGGGCAGCCAGCCCTGGTATCTGTTCCCGGACCGCTACTACCGGCAGCTGGCCGCCGGGCTGGACAAGGCGCTGTCCATCGCGGAGATCCGCGATGCCGACGGCGCCGTGGTGGCGGCCGCCCTCGTGCTGCGGCACCGGGACCGGGCCCACTACCACCTGGCCGGGTCCGACCCGCTCGCCGCGCGCGCCGGCGCCAACAACCTGCTGGTCTGGAGCATCCTGGAGTGGGCCACGGAGCACGGGTGCCGGCTGGTCCACCTCGGCGGCGGCGTCCGCGCCGACGACGGGCTCTTCCAGTTCAAGCGCTCGTTCGGCGGTGTCCGCACCCCGTTCTGGACGGGCTCGGCCGTCATCGCCCCGGGCCGCTACCGCGAACTGGTCGCCGCGCGGGCCAGACGGCTCGACCGCACGGCCGAGGACCTGGAGTCCAGCGGCTACTTCCCGGCGTACCGGGCAGGTGTCGCATGAGCACCGGGACACTCGACACACAACGTCGGATCAAACGGCTCATCGACGTCGTGGTGAGCCTGACCATCCTGGTCGCGCTCTCTCCGGTGCTGGCCCTGGCCGCGATCCTGATCCGCCTGCGACTCGGCGGGCCGGTCCTGTTCCGCCAGCAACGGACCGGCCAGGCGGGCCGCCCGTTCACCGTCTACAAGCTGCGCACGATGACCGACGAGCGCGACGCGCACGGCGTGCTCCTGCCGGACGGAGAACGCTGCAAGGGCATCGGTCTGCTGCTGCGGCGGGCGAGCATCGACGAGCTGCCCCAGCTGGTCAACGTGCTCAAGGGTGAGCTCAGCCTGGTCGGGCCACGTCCGCTGCTGCCCAGGTACGACCCGTTCTACACGGACCGGGAGCGGCTGCGCTTCGAGGTACCCCCGGGGATCACCGGACTGGCGCAGATCCACGGACGCAACGGGCTTGCCTGGAACGAGCGTCTGGAACTCGACGTCGTCTACGTCACGAACTGGTCGCTCGGACTGGAGCTGCGGATCATCGGCCGCACCGTCCGCGCGGTCCTCACCGGTGCCGGCGTCGCGGCGGATCCGTCCGCGCAGATGCTCGACCTCGACCGGGAGCGGATGCTGACGTGACCGTCCTGGTGTCGCGGACCGGCATCACCACCGTCGACGAGCCGACCGATCCGCACCTCGACGGGATCGTGGAACTGCTCCGCCAGTCCATACCCGCCGAGTGCGCGGGTCTGACGCCGTACCACGCGGCGACCTTCGCCGCCTTCCTCGGCGCCGCCGTCGCCCCGCCCAGCGGCCTCCGCACGGTCGTGCTCCGCTGCGTCCGCGACTCCTCCCGGGTACGGGCGGTCGCCGACTGGCGGGTGATCGGCAGGCGACTCTTCCTCAACGGCATAGCGGTCGCCGCGGGACAGCGGGGACGAGGGTGGGGCGGGCTGCTGCTCGACGACGGGTACGACCTGGCACGCCAACTCGGGTGCGCCGACCTCGCGCTGGACGTGTCGTCGAGCAACCCCCGGGCGCGCCGCCTCTACGAGCGTCGCGGCTTCACCGACGAGTCGTACGCGCAGTGGACCGAGGTACGGCTCGACGGAGTCGCCCCCGACCCCACCGTCCGTCTGCTCGACTGGCCGTCGTTCGCGGCGCACCACGTGGCGTACGGCTTCGGGGATCTTCGGATCGGGTGGGCGACCGGCACGGCGAGCGTCCGGGTCGTCGGCCCGTCCCTGCGTCTCGCCGCAGAGGCGCCCGGCCCGGGTCTCGCCGCAGCACTCGCCCAGGTCGTGCCGGCCACCCGCTGCTATCGGATCGGCCCGACAACCGAGGCCGCCATTGCCGGAGGCTTTGCCCGATTCGTCCGGATGTCGCGTCCGGTCGATCTCCGGAGCTGAACACAGCGCCCGGCGAGGCGGTACGTGAAAAAGACAAGTGATCAATAAATAGGAGGTATCACTACATAAGGCGCAAAGCCGCCGGTCAGGCGGCCGAACGATTGGGACGAGGACACACATGCCGCAGCGGCACATCGAAAGAGAACGACGCTCGGAAAGGGCCGGAGCGCGATGGGGGGCGGTGCCTCGGGCGTGCGCTCTCCTCGGCGCGGACGCCGGCGCCTGGATCGTCGGGGTTGTGCTGGCCACCTGGGCGCGTTACGAGTTCACCCTCACCACTGGCCAACTGACGCGCGCGGTGACCCTCGGCGGCATCGCGGCGGTCCTGCACGCGGGGTTGGTTCCGGTGCGGCGGCTCCGCTCGGGCCGGCACCCCGTCGGCAGCCTCCACGAGGTCCAGCACGTCGCCGGCACGGCGATCATGATCGCGAGCATCCTGACGGTGGGTCTGTTGCCGCTCGCCGAGCGACCGGTACCTGCCAGCACCCCCCTCATCGGCGGCGCCCTGGCCGTGCTGTTCATGCTCGCCGCGCGGTTCGCGTACCGGCACCGCCACGATCTCGCCATGCGCCCCGACGTCCACTCGGCGACGCCGGTGCTGCTGTTCGGCATGGGCGACGCGGGCCAGGGCCTGCTGCGGGCCATGCTCGGCGACCCGCGCGGACACTACCTGCCGGTCGGCGCGCTCGACGACGATCCGGAGAAGCGCGACCTGCGCGTTGGCGGGGTACGGGTGCTGGGCGGCCGACACGACGTCGGCACTGCCGTCCGACGCACGGGCGCCGGTGCCGTGATCTTCTCGGTCGCCAACGCCGACGCCGCCCTGATCCGTCAGATCCGCGAGGCGACCCTCGAGACGGGCGCCGCCTTCAAGGTGCTGCCGCCCGTCCGGGACCTGGTGGACCACCGGATCACCGTCACCGACGTCCGCGACGTGCAGATCAGTGACCTGCTCGGCCGCCGCCAGGTCGTCGCCGACCTGCCACTGAGCGGCAACAGCCTCACCGGCCTGCGAATCCTGATCACCGGCGCCGGCGGCTCGATCGGCTCGGAACTGTGCCGACAGGTCATGAAGGCCGACCCGGGTGAGGTGATGATGCTGGACCGCGACGAGACGGCCCTGCACAGCCTCCAGATGTCGCTGGCCGGGCGTGCCCTGCTCGACGGCCCGGAGCTGATCCTCGCCGACCTTCGCGACGACGAGGGCATCCGCCGGGTCATCCGGGAACGCCGGCCGGACGTGATCTTCCACGCGGCGGCGCTCAAGCACCTCACCCTGCTCCAGCGGCACCCCGGCGAGGCGGTCAAGACAAACGTCTGGGGCACCCTGTCGGTGCTCGACGCCTGCCGGGACGTGGCCAGGTTCGTGAACATCTCCACGGACAAGGCAGCCAATCCGATCAGCGTCCTCGGCTACTCGAAGCGGATCACCGAGCTGCTGACCGCGCACGCCGCGTCGCGGTTCCCGGGCACGTTCCTCAGTGTCCGGTTCGGCAACGTGTTGAGCAGTCGGGGTTCGGTGGTGACAGCCTTCCAACGGCAGATCGAGGCCGGCAATCCGCTGACCGTCACCCACCCGGACGTGACCCGCTATCTCATGACGGTCCAGGAAGCCGTCCATCTGGTCCTCCAGGCCACCGAGATCGGTCGGGACGGGGAGGCTCTGGTGCTGGACATGGGCGAGCCGGTGCGGATCGCCGACCTGGCCCGGCAGATGGCCGAACACGCCACCAGCAGCGTTCCGATCGTCTACACGGGCCTACGGCCCGGCGAGAAGCTGCACGAGGACCTCCTCGGGGCTGGGGAAATCGACGCCCGACCGCTGCATCCTCTGGTGTCGCATGTGACGGTGCCGGCGCTGGACCCGAGGGAGGTGCGCGGGCTCGACCCGTACGCCGAGCCGGCGAAGGTCGTCGAGCAGCTCGCACTGCTCTGCACCCAGCCGACGCTTCCGGTGGTGAACGGTCCGCTGGGCGTACCGCTGCAGTCACGCTGACGATGGCCACAGGGCCGGGTCACCGCTCGACGCGGTGACCCGGCCCTGTCGACTGTCCGGCGCTGCCCGGTTCGGCGCTGCCTGCTTCAGCGGCGGATGCCCGCCCAGTCGTGGTGCCGGCGGACGGTGGAGAGGATGAAGTCGACGACCCGCCGGGAGGTGTCCGGCACCTGGTAGTCGACCGGGCAGGGGACCCCCTGCGCGGCGACCTGGGCCACCGTCACCTCGACCGCCTCGACCACGCCCTGCGGGTCGAGACCCGTCATGATGATGCCGCCGGCGTCGAGAGCCTCCGGCCGTTCGATCGACTCGCGCAACGTCACCGCGGGGAAGCCGAGGATGGCCGCCTCCTCGCTGACGGTCCCGCTGTCCGACAGGGTGCAGTACGCCATGGTCTGCAGGTGCACGTAGTCGAGCAGACCGAACGGCTCGTGGAAGGCGATGCCGTCCAGCGCGGTGGCGTCCGGGGCCAGCGCCTCCAGCCGCTTGCGGGTACGTGGGTGGGTGGAGACCAGCACCGGCAATCCCCATCGGTCCCGCACCGCGACCAGGCAGTCCAGCAGCCGGCGGAGCCGGTCGGGGCGGTCCACGTTCTCCTCCCGGTGCGCGCTGACCAGGAAGTACCCGCCCGGACCCAGTTCCATCTGCCGGAGGATGGTCGAGCCGGCGATCGATGTCCGGTAGTGCTCCAGCACCTCCCGCATCGGCGACCCGGTGTGCAGGATGCGGCGCGGGTGCAGACCCTCGGCGAGCAGATTGCGCCGGGCGTGTTCGGTGTAGACGAGGTTGAAGTCGGCCACGTGGTCGACCAGCCGGCGGTTGGTTTCCTCCGGCACGTTCAGGTCGAAGCAGCGGTTCCCGGCCTCCATGTGATACACCGGCACCCGCATCCGCCTCGCCATCAGCGCGGCGATGCAACTGTTGGTGTCGCCCAGCACCAGCAGCGCGTCCGGGCGCAGCTCGGCGATCGCCTGCTCCATGCCGACCAGCACACCCCCGAGGACCCGGCCGAGCGACGAGGTGTCGACCTCCAGGAACCGGTCGGGCTGGCGCAGCCGCAGCTCGGTGAAGAACACGTCGGACAACGTCGGGTCCCAGTTCTGGCCGGTGTGGACCAGAACGTGGTCGACCGTGTCGTCGAGCCGGGCGAGCACCCGGGACAGCCGAATGATCTCCGGTCGGGTTCCGACCACCGTCATGATCCTGGTCATGCCCGTCCTCTCTGCGCAGCAACCTTGGTCAGGATGTCCTCGAACTGGTCGACGCCCACCCGCAGCGACATCCGCTCCTGGTAGGTGTGTCGGGCCCGGCGGCCCATCTCGCGACGCGCGTCGGTAGGCATGTCGGCTGCCGCCACGAACTGGTCGGCGAGCGCCCGCCAGTCCTCCGGTGGGCAGACGAGACCGAGCCCGGCCGAGCGGACGAGGGCCGCGGTGTCGCCGCCCGCCGCCGCGATCACCGGAATGCCGCAGGCCAACGCGGCCTGGAGCTTCGACGGGACGGCGGCCCGCAGGGCGGGCACGTCCCGCAGGCACACCAACTGCCAGTCCGCCGCCGCGGACAGCTGCGCCATCTGATCGGGCGGGTGTCGACCGACGAACCGCACATTGTCGGCGCCCAGGTCGGCCGCGAGCCGACGGGCCGCGTCCTCGCCCGCGCCGGAACCGACAAGCACCAGGTCCAACCGGTCCCGGGCGGAGGCCGCCGCCCGGATGGCCGTGTCCAGGCCCTGCAGGAGCCCGAGGTTGCCGGCGAACATCACGGTGCACCGTCCGCGATGACCCAGCACCGCGCGGGCCTCGGCGGTGACCGGCACCGGCCGGAACAGGGCGTCGTCGGTCCAGTTCCAGACCACGCGCACCCGGTCCGGGTCGGCGCCTCCCGCCACCACCCGCTCGGCCATCGTCGGGGAGATCACCACGATGGTGTCCGCCAACCGGTACGTCGCACGCATCAGCGCGCCGACGGCCCCCTCCAGCGAGCGACCGGCCCGGCCGGTGGGTGCCATGCCGGAATGCGTCACCGAATCGGGCCACAGGTCCTGCACGTGCAGCACGATCGGTGTCCGCCGGGCGGCGCGCAGCAACGCCGCGGCGGCGACGGCCGTGGGCGGTGGGTGGTAGACGTACGTGACGTCGACGTCGGCGAGCCACCGTGCCCCGGGCAACGCGCTGCTGGCACCGAACGACAGGAGACTCAACGCCCGGCGCAGGGCGGAGGCGTCATGACTCGGATAGGCCGGAACCCGCCGGACCGCCACCGGCCCCTCGGTCTCCCGATACCCCCACCGCTGCCGCCAGCCGGGGTAGGTCCGGCCGTACGGGTAGCTCGGAAAGGTGGTGAGCACCCGGACCTGGTGGCCCCGGCCGGCGAGCCCGCTCGCCAGGTTGCCGGGGATGAACGCCCCCTCGGGGGGATACCACTGGCTGATCAGGCCAACCTTCACGCGCCGACCGCCACCGGCGCCGTCCGGGTCGCCTCCACCGGCTCAGGCCAGGTGTCCGGTCGGTCCGGATCGAACAGTTCGTTGGTCCAGAACATCGTCACCAGGTCGTCCGAGCCGGTGTTGACCAGCTTGTGCACCCACATCGTGGGCATGTCCACCAGCACCGGCTCGTCGCCGCTGACCGGGAACCGCAGCACCTCGGTGTCGTCCACCCGGCGCAGACTGATCTCGGCCGAGCCGCGCAGCACCACGAACCGTTCCACCTTCGCCAGGTGGAAGTGCTCACCTCGGGTGATGCCGGGGCGGGTGGTGGAGCAGAACGTCTGGCCGGCCCCGCCGTGCGCCTTGACCGTCTCGACCAGCTCGCCCCGGGCGTCGGCCCGGCGGGGCAGCGCGAGCGGATAGTGCGCTGGGAAGCAGTGCGACCGGTAGGTGTTGAACAGCCGCACGTCGTGCCGGCTCACCAGGGACGGGAACTCCCCGGTCCGGTACGTCGCGGCCATCCCGGTCAGCAGGCTGGCCAGAGCCTGCACGCCGATCCGCACCGGCGGCATGGCCGGATCCCACGAGCCGCCGGCCGGTACACCGATGAGCCGCGCGGCCGCGTCGGTGACGTGCACGAGGCTCAACTCGCGGTCGGCGTGCACCTCTGGCCGGCCGCCCTCGGCGAGCACCCGGCAGAACGTCGCCACGGCCGAGTTGTAGTACGGACGTCCGTGTTCGCCGTACAGATTCGGCAGCAACACGTCGTCGACCTCGATGCCGGTGGCCGCCAGCACCCGCGCGGCGGTGGCTTTGGCATCGCCGTACGGGGTGCCGTTGCCGGCCTGCACGGAGTTCGCGTAGACAACCCGTGCCGGCGGGTTCGCACACCGCTTGAGACCTTCGGCGAGCTGCGCGGCGAGTTGGACGTTCCCGGCCGCGACATCGGCCGGCTCGCCCCGGTTGACGCCGGCCAGGTGCAGCACACGGTCCACCCCGGCCACCTTGGCGGCGACCACGCCGGGATCGGTGAGGTCGGCCCGGGTGAGCACGACCGGTTCCGGCCAGCCCAGCGCCCGCAGCAGCACCCGCACGTGCCAGCCGAGGAATCCTCCGGCACCGGTGACGGCGAGCCTCAGCACGCCAGCACCGGGTCCCGCAGCGCCAGCTCCGCGCGTACCTCGGGCAGCGTCTTCAACAGCGCGATGATCTCGGGTACGCCGAGCTGCGGCGCGTTGGCCGAGTTGAAGTCCTCGCTCGGCCCGCCGCCGAGGTCACCCTCGGAGACGTACAGCGCGTAGTTGAGGTCGCGGGCGTCCAGCGGCACCCGGAGGAAGTCGCCGAAATCCTCGGCCTGGGCGAGTTCCTCCCTGCTGGCGAGCGTCTCGGCCTGTTTCTCTCCGTGTCGCACGCCGATCACGTCGAGCTTGGTGGGCACGTCGAAGAGCTGACACACCGCCTCGGCCAGGTCGCCGACCGTGCAGGCGGCGGCCTTGCGGATGAAGATGTCACCGGGTCGCGCGTGGTGGAAGGCGTGCTCGACCAGCTCGACCGAGTCGGCGAGCGACATCAGGAACCGGGTCATCCCCACGTCGGTCACGGTCGGCGCCCGGCCGGCCTTGATCTGCTCGACGAACAGCGGGATCACCGATCCACGCGAGTACATGACATTGCCGTACCGGACGCAGGAGACGGTGGTCGAGCTGTTCGGGTTGTTCCGGGCGTGCGCCTGGGCGACCTTCTCCATCAGCGCCTTGCTCATGCCCATCGCGTTGACCGGGTAGACGGCCTTGTCCGTGCTGAGCACGACGACCGATCCGACGCCGTTGCGCTCGGCGGCCTCGATGACGTTGGCGCTGCCCAGCACGTTGGTCCGGACGGCCTCCAGCGGGAAGAACTCACACGACGGCACCTGCTTGAGGGCTGCCGCGTGGAAGACGTAGTCGATGCCCCGGCTGGCCTTGAGCACCGAGTCGTAGTCGCGCACGTCCCCGACGTAGTAGCGGACCCGCTCGTCGCCGAGCAGCCGACGCATGGCGTCCTGTTTGGCCTCGTCCCGGCTCAGCACCCGGACCTCACCGGCACCACGGTCGAGGAGCCGGCGCACCATGGTCTGGCCGAAGGAACCCGTACCGCCGGTGATGAGAACACGGCGTCCGGTGGTTGCGAAATTCATTGATTCTCCCGTGTCGTCGCTGCGCCGGTCCGCAACCCGACGACTCGACGAGAGAGTCACGGGGCGCCCGCGCACCCGTCCCGGAGCAAGGGCCAAATCGGCCAGTTTCAGCATCCGGGATAACGAGAGGCGACCTCCACAGATACGCTCTCCGTCGCGATTCGACCGCAAGGCATTACCAGCAGCGAATCGATCCGGACGTCCAATGTGAATCGGGCACTCAATCGTGGCGCAGGCCAAGACGAATTGCGTTCGCGGACTGGAGCCCACCGCGTTTCCGATCGATTCGGAAACCTCTCGCACCCAGCGTCACGACGAGCCAGCGCGGACGGGGAAGATCGAAGTGGGCGAAGAGATTACGGGCGGCACGTCCTCGTCGGCCCGGTGCCGTCCGGCCATCTTTCCCGACCTCGGCAGTATCGACGTTCCCTTGGCCGCCCACCGCCACGTCCCTGGTGACAACCGCGACCACAGCGCCGCGACCAACCAACCGGCGGGAGACAGTTCCCAGTGACCGGACAGGAGGATCGGCAGCCACGCCAGGACCAACACGCCGGCGAGGCATTTGCCGACCGTGCCCGAGCCCGCCGGCCCGATCAGCACCGCCACCCCGAGCGCGGCGAACAGCGCCAGCCCGACAGCACCCAGCTCCACGGCGATGGTCAACGGGACGCTGTGCGCTCCGATGCCGGTAACGGTCGGGAACATGCCCGGCCCGATGCCCGTCCAGATGTGCCCCTCCCACACCTGCCGGGCCAGCGCCCACAGATAGAGCCGCCCCGACATGTTGTCGTCCCTGCGGGCGAAGAACTCCTGCAACCACAGCAGCCGCGAGTCCCCGTACACCCCGAAAGGGATGGCGATGAGCAGGGCCGGAGCCGCTACCGCGATCGAGGTCCACGCGACCCGGGGCGCGGCCCGAGCCGCGAGCAGATATCCACCGACCAACACGAGGGCCATGAGCGCGCCCCGGGTGCCGTTCCACACCACCGCGTAGGCCAGCAGCGGGATCGCGGCCAGCACGGCGAGCCGCAGCCGCCGGGACAGCCCACCCGCCCGCGCCACCGCGACCGCTACCACCACCCCGGTGACCAGCGAATAGGCTGTGTAGTTCGGGTTCACCGCGCCGATCCCGACGCGGATCAGTGCCGGGTCGATCGTGGGGTCGACCCCCCGAGCGCTGCTCACCACCTCGACGGCCGCCCACACGCACCCGCCGAGGTAGGCGCAGCCCACCAACGCGAAATGCGAGGCGTTGGTCACCGCTCCCCGCGCCGCGACGAACAGCGTGCACATCCCCCAGTACGCCCACAGGGCGTTGGCAGACGACGGCACCCCGGTCACGCTGATTGCCGCGGCGCTCGCCCAGACGGCCAACACGACCGCGAGGAGATCCGGCCACCCGAGACAGCGCCACGCCGACGGCACGATCAGCAGCAGTGCCATCAACACATACCGCCCCTGCACGGTGGCCGGCGCCACCGGAGCCACTGCGGCGAGCACGCACACGAGGACCAGCCCCAGCCCGCCCCACAGGTTCACCGCCGGCAACTGATGGTCCCGACGGTAGCCGAGCTGCGCCCCCATGGTCCGCACCATGCCGTTGCGTCCCCTCTTCAAGGCGGCCCTGTCCCGCTCCTGCGGCCCGACCGATACCCCCTTCATCGCCCAACGCGACCGGGAGCCGCCGGGAAACTGTTGGACTGCACCCAATATCGGCAACTTTGGAGCCAGCTACGAGACGGTCGACGTCGTAGGCGCTGTGGAGAGCCGCCATGCGCGCGACCGGCATTCGCGAAAGCTGCCAGATATCGTTTCGGCCACTGATATAAAACCCTCAACACTTGTGACACCACCATCGGGAATGCCCCGCCCGCGACCTGACCTGCTCGCACGGCGACAGACCTCTGGTCGATCCACGTGTCGACCCGGCGGACCAGATCGGGGACGAGTGGAACCAGCCCGGCCGGGAGGCACCCGGCGGATCGGGAATTGACGCGGGAGCACCAGCCGGATGACCACGACAGCACCGAGCACCACACGTTGGAACGCACCTGCGCCCGTTCCCACAGAGCCCGTTCACCACCAGGGACCCTTTCGCCATTCGTCGCGCGCCTGGTTGCCACTGATACTGGCCGTCGGCTGGATGCTGGGGACATTCGGCTTCTTCTGGGCCGGGGCGCTGGCGCAACAGGTCCCGAACCCGGCCAAGCTGTGCCTGTTCGTGTTCAGCGCCACCGGCGCCTTCGCCGCCGGTTACGCCGCGCAGCTCTACCGCCGCGGTACACCTCGACGATCCGGCGGCGCGACGAGGTCGACCGACATCCGGCGGATCCGCAGGCTCGTCCTGGCCGGCGGGATCTACCACGTCGCGCTCGGCGTCGCCCTGCTGCTCGAATACGGGGCGACCGGCCCCGGCAGCATCCTCGCCAGTCTGCAGAACCCCGCGGCGGCCTACCTGAACAAGTTCACGGTCTACCAGCAGCAGCAGGACAGCGGGCGCACGAATCCGGCCATCCAGGTTCTCACTCTGCTCGGCGTGCTGGGTACGGTGCTCGTCCCACTGCTTGTCGTCCACTGGCGGCGGTTGTCCAGCGGCCTGCGAGCCGCCGGCATCGCGGGCGTCGGTGTCTACAGCCTCTTCTTCCTCTATATCGGCACCCTCAAAGGGCTCGGCGACGTCGTGCTCATGATGGCGGCCAGCCTGCTCATGGCCGCCTCGCGTGGGCCGGGCCGGCTCGGCCGGACGAAGAAGCGTCGACGCGCGACAGTGCTGGTGGCGGTCGTCGTGGCCCTCTTCTGCGCCTATCTGGTCAGCAACCAGGCCGATCGGGTGGACCAGTTCGGCACCCAGGACCGTGTCCGTGCCAACCCGACGGTGGAGCGGATCGTCGGCGAGCATGCCGCGACCGGAGTGGCCGCTCTGATGATCTATCCGACCCACGGCTATCTCGGTCTCGCGTACAACCTCGACACACCGTTCGTCTGGTCGCACGGTCTCGGCAGCACCCCGGCCGTCACCTCGTACGGCACGCAGTATTTCGGCGTCGACGCGGACCGGTATCCGGCCTATCCCACGCGTACCGAGGCCCGGACGGGATGGCCGGCGGGTATGTACTGGTCGACGATCTATCCCTGGCTGGCCTCTGACCTCACGTTCCCGGGGACCGTCCTGTTCATGGCGTTGCTGGGCTGGTTCTTCGCCGGGCTCTGGCGTGCGGTCAACCTCGCTGGCGGCATCCTGCCGACCCTGCTCTTCGTGCAGATGTGCCTGCTCGTCACGTACATCCCGGCGAACAATCAGCTCGGCATGTCCCGCCCGGGGATGATCGGTCTCGCCACCCTGCTGATGCTGTACCTGTGGAACGCCCTGACGAACGGCGCGGGCGATTCACGGCCGCCCGAGGTGCAGCGGCGAGCCGTGCCCCTGCTCGGCGGTGTCCACATCCCCTGAGTGGGCGACCGACAGGCCGGCCAGGAACGACCGGATGCGTCGGCCCTGCGGTTCCGGACCGCGGGTCTCCCGCACGAAGGCGGCACCGGCAGCGCCGAGGGCGGCTCTCTCCCCGGGAGGCATCGCCAGCAGGTGCCGCAGCGCGTCGCACAGCCCGTCGGCCGTGTCCGTCTCCGCGAAGCGCAGGTACGGCTCGTAGTCGGGCGGGATGCCCGGCAACCGTGTGGTCACCACGGGAACGCCGGTGGACAGGTACTCGATGAGCTTCGACGGGAACGAGTAGCGGACGAACGTCTGATCCACCGGTCGCGGGTTCACCAGCACCGACGCGCCGGCGAGGCGTTGCACCAGCTCGGCGCGGTCCAGCAGCTCCGGCGGGGAGATCCGCGGATCGACCTCCGCCTGCGTCCGCGCCCACTCCTCCAGCTCGCCCCGCCCGAACAGGAGCAGGCGCAGGTCCGGGTCAGCCATACCGCGAAACGCCTCGACGAGACGGTCCACACCGTACGCGCGGGTCAGCCCACCGGCGTAGACGATGTCGCGGGTGGCGGTGTCCGGTCGGGTCGGGACGGCAGCGGGTCCGCCAGGTGACGCCCCGGCGGCGGGTGGATCGCAGATCCCCTCCATGACCAGGCGGGGAATCGATGGCGCGAAATCCTCGCCAAGTGCCGCAGTGAGCACCACGACGCCGGAGGAGCGACGCAGCGCCATCCGGACCAGCGCGTGATCCAGCCGGCGCAGCGCGCGGACGATCCGCCCGTCGGAGGGGAGAACCACACCGGGAGGATCGGTCAGCACCGGCACCACCCGTGCCGTGCCACGCCGCGCGACCAGGACACCGAACCACAGGAACGGCGTGTGGACGCCGTGGATGAGCAGGACGTCGTCGCCGTGCCGGCGCAACGTCCGCGACCCGGCGCGTACGGCGGCAACGAACCGGGTCAGGTGCTTCAGGCCGAGCAGATTGACGAAGCCGAGCAGTTCCCCGTGCACGCCGTCCTGCTGGAACTGCCCCGAGCGGAAGTGGATCTGCCGGTTGCGCGGGAACGTCGATGCGGGTGCCGCGGAGAGCAGACGTACCGGACAGCCCGCCGCGCGGAGGCTCCGCACCAGGGCCCAGGCGAACGTGTGCGTCTGGGTGGGCAGGACGACATCGCGCGCCACGATCTCTCGGAGCACGTCGTCGGCGACCGTGAAGCCGAGCAGCAGTACGCGGGGGCAGTGCTCGTCGGTCACGCCGCTCCTCGCAGGATGCGCTGGTAGACGTCGTCGAGGGACCGGAGCATCACCGGCAGGCTGTACGCGTCGTGCACCACCTTGCGGCCCGTCTCCCCCAGATGCCGACGTTCGGCGGCGTCGTCGAGCAACGGCTCGAGGGCGGCGGCGAACGCGACCGGGTCTCCCGCCGGCACGAGATGACCGCCACCCTGGCGCAGCACCTCGACGTTGCCGCCGACGGCGGAGGCCACGACGGGCAGCCCGTGGGCCATCGCCTCCAGCAGCGCGTTGGACAGGTTCTCGTGCAGGGTGGGAAAGACGAAGATGTCGGCGGCCGAGAGAAGATCCGGCACGTCGAGCCGACTGCCGAGCAGCCGCACCTCGGTGCCGTGGACACCGGCCAGGGCTTCGGTGATTCCCGCGCGGTCCGGTCCGTCACCGGCGACCAGCAGCACCCGGCGGCGCGGTGGCGGCGGCAGTCGCCGCAGCGCGTCGGCCAGCACCCCGAAGCCCTTGTCCCAGTTCAGCCGCGCTACCGCGATCATGACCACGTCCTCGTGGCCCAGGCCGAGGGCGGCACGTCGAGTGCTCCGCACGCTGCCCACGTCGGCGGGTAGTGGAACCCCGTTGGGGATCACGCCGACGAACCTGCCGGCATGTGCCCGCACGAAGTCCCGGCCGGCGGCGTACTCGCACACCGTGGCGACGTGGCTGGCCATCCGCAGAGTGGCCGGTTCCGCGCCACCGGCCAACAGCGCTCTACGCCAACTGCGGCCGGCGTGCCTCAGGTCCCGCACGGTGCCGTGCACGGTGACCAGGATTCTGGGACAGCCGGCCAACCGGGCGGCGAGCACGCCGTGAAAACCCTCGTTCTGCAGGCCGCGCACGTGCACCAGATCGGGTCGCACCCGCCGCAGGAGTCGGACCCATTCGCGCAACAACGGCACGTTGAGACCGCCGTTGCCGCCGACCTGATGCATGCGGACGAACTCGTACCGCTCGCCGAGGGCGGAATCCAGCACCCGCCCCACGGCGGTCAGTGGCCCGTTGGCGCCGGGCGTGCCGGCCGAGTGCTGCACGACGACCGGCCGTGCGCGCACCGGTGGAGCGCTCGGACCGTGGTCGTCCCGGCGAACTGGCTGCACTGACACTCCATCGTCGACCGTGGGCCACCGACGGCGCGCCCTGATCCTCGGTAACCGCATCGGTGCGTACAGTAACACCGGCAATAGCCGTCAAACGTTTGAGACACGCTTTATACGAACGGAACGCATGAAAAGCGACGAGACCCTCACCTCTCCAGCTCGGTCGTCGATCGCCCCGGGCGAGCCGGCGCCACGAGTGGTCATGGTGGCGGCGTACCGGTTCCCGCACGGTGACGCCATGTCGAACCGGCTGCTCCAACTGGCCCGCTCCGCGACTCCCCCGGGCGCGACGACCGTGATCGTGAACGACTGGCCCGGCACCGAACGCCCACCCGAGCCGGTCACCCTGCCACCCGAACTGCGACTGATCACGCTGTTCGCCGCCGACGGGGGCGGGAGACTCCGGCGCTGGGCGCGCCGGCAGAGCCGCCCGCTTCGCGTGCTCAGAGCCCTGCGTCAGGCGGGGGTACCCACCGGTGAGGTCACCGGCATCTGCCTCCCGCTGGGCTTGTGGAACCTGAGCACCTGGATCGTGTTGCGGCTGACGATGCGCTGTCCGTTGACCGTGGACGTGCTCGAACGGCACGAGCCCGGACAGTTCCGCCACGGACGCCTGACGCCCTACTTCATCCGGCACCGGTGGCACTCCCTGCTCGCGGAACGGTTGGCGGATCGGGTCATCGCGATCTCCACGACGCTGCAACGACGCCTCGCCCGGCCGAACCGCCCCATCCTGGTGGTGCCGCCCCAGGTCGACTGCGCCGATTATCACGAACCCGCCCCGCCGTCGCTGAGGGACGGTCTGCGGTTGCTGTACGCCGGCACCGCAGGGCCCAAGGACCGCCTCGCCGCGGTGCTGGAGGGCATTCGCCGGCTGCCGGAACCTGAGCGTCAGCGGGTGCGGCTGACCGTGGCCGGGATGACCCAGGAGCAGGCCGCCGCCATGTCCGACCTGGACGATACGGTCGTGGCGGACCTCACCGACCAGATCGTCTTCCTGGGCCGGGTGTCGCGCGACCGCGTTCTGGCGGAGTTGCGCACGGCGCACTACTCGGTGCTGGTCCGACCCACCGGGGGCTACGCCGATGCGGGCTTCCCGTCGAAGGTGCCCGAGAGCCTGGCCGCCGGCTGCCCGGTCCTGCTCAACCACACCAGTGACCTGGCGACGTACATCGACGACGGGTGGCAGGGCATCGTGCTGGCCGGGCCCGACGCGGACGACGTCCGGGACGGCCTCCGGCGGGCGCTCAGCCTCGACGACGCGCAGTGGTGGCAGATGAGCCGCCGCGCCCGGGAGCGGGCGTCGGCGTTCGACTACCGCGCCTGGAGGCCCACGGTCAGCGCGTTCGTGGCCGGCCGCCCCTGACGTCTAGGACCTCGACACTCCGTAGATCTCGCGGATCACAGCGGCCTTCTCCTGCGCAGGCAGGTGGCCGCAGCCGAGCGACTTGGCCCTCATCGCTGTGAGGTACTCGTCGGTGGTGCGCAGAACGCGCGCGGGCACGCCAGCGGCGACGCTCCCGTCTGGAACGTCACGGGTGACGACGGAGCCGGCTCCGATGATGCATCGATTCCCGATCCGGACCCCCGGCATGATGATCGACCGGACACCGATGTAGACATCGTCGCCGACACTGACGGGAGCGGTCCACTCGAGATCCGGATATTCCCGGCGCAGGATGAGGGTGCCGCCGTCATGCGTGAGGAACTGCACGCCGGCCGTGATGTAGACGTTGTCACCCAGTGTGATCAGCCAGGGCTCGGAGCCGAACATGCTCCGGTTGACGCCGTAGAAACGTACGCGCCCGCGTAGGTTCACCCCGATCGAGCGCGCGAACTCTTCCGGGTCGCGGGCCGCCGCTCGGCGATCACGCAGGGCAGCGAGGATGCTGCGCACCATCATGCTCCATCTCAGGTGAAGTGGACGATCTCGCGGAAACTCCCGCCAACGCCTTCCGGTAACCGACGATGGCGGCGGGGAGCACGGTCACCCCGTACGACAGCGCCGAGGCGAATGCGACACCGGAGAGGCCTTCGCTGCCCGCCAGCAGGATCTTCAGCGGTACGGCGACAGTCAGGCAGGCCACCCAACCGAGGAACTGCGGCCCCAGCAGCCCGACGCTGTTCTGCACCATGAAGAGCGGCGACGCGACGGCGACGCAGACTGACCACACGGCGAGCGCGACGAACAGCGGGATCGGCACCCGCGCGAGGTCGTCGGACCGTACCCAGATCCGCAGGATGTCGTTGCCACCCACCACGAGGCACAGCGCGGGCAGCGCCACCCCCGCGGCGGACAGGACGACCATTCGTCGGGTGCTGCGCCGGACCCAGCTCACGTCGCCCCGGGCGAGAGCTTCTCCATTGGCCGGCCAGAGCGGCAGGTTGACCAGAGTGACGAACAACGCCAGCACGGCGAACATCCGCAGGATCACCGCGTAGTTCGCGGCCGCGTGCAGACCGAGCACCCGGCCGACGAGGAAGCCGTCGATGTTGAGGGCGAGGGAGGTGAGCACGGAGAGCCCGAAGAACCGGGACCCCAACCTCAGGAGGCCCCGCACCTTCGTGGCGCGTACGTCCCTGAGGCGCGGTCGGAGGTCGGGCTGCTGCCAGCCGAAGAACCAGACGGAGTTGGCCAGGCTCATCAGGGGCACGGCAAGCACCGCGGCCGCGATCACCAGGACCGGGTCGGCCTTCGCGGCGGCGGCGACCACCACCAGGCCCGCCGAGATCAGGCTGCCGGCCGCCTGCCAGAGGTTGCTCGCTCCGACCTGCTGGTGGGCGTACTGCACCCGCTGGATGAGGGCCAGCGGAATGTTGACGAGGAAGGCGCCGAAACAGAGCAGCACGACCACTCGGGCGTCCCGGGCGACCGCCGGGTCCGCGACGTTCAGCAGCGCCGGCCAGGCCACCAGCCGGATGGTCGCCACCAGCACCAGCACCAGCGTCACCGCCAGGGAGCCGAGCAGGGCGTACGCGCTCGCGATCTCCCGGGCCGCCGCACCGCGATCGCCTGTGGCGTAGAGCCGCGAGAGCCGGGTGAGCAGGCCGTTTCCGAGGCCGAAGTCGGCGAACAACGCCATCGCGGTCAGTGAGGTGATCGCCATCCACATGCCGTACCGCTCGGGGCCGAGATAGCGGAAGGCGATCGGGGTGATCAGCAGTGGCGCGACCAGGCCGACGGCCTTGCCGGCGAGTGACGAGGCGATGCCGGCGACCAGTGCCCGGCCACGCGAGCGCCGCGCCACCGACAGGTCGTCCTCGCCCACCGCCGACTCCGCCGTCGCGGCCCGTGCCGTCGACGCGGTGTCCACGGGCGTGTCGACCAGGGCAGGTGCGGCCGCCCCGGCCTCCGGGGGCCGGTCGAGCATCAGGCGGGCTGCTTCAACACATGCGCCTCGAACCATTCGACGGTGGCGCGCAGGCCGTCGATCCGGGGAGTCGGCACCACGTCGGGAAAGAGCGAGCGGAGCACCCGGTTGTCGGCCTCGGAGTGGCGGACGTCCCCGGTACGTGGCTCCACGTGCCGCCGGGCGATCGGGCGACCGATGATCTGCTCCAACTCGGACACCACCGTGTGCAGCTCGGCCCGGGCGCCGAAGGCCAGATTGACCGGCTGAGGATGGGAGACCGAGCGCTCCACCGCGTCGAGCAGCACCGCGCAGACCGTCTCGACATAGGTGAAGTCGCGGGACTGCCGACCGTCGCCGTGCAGCTCGACAGGTTCACCGCGCAGTGCCGCGTAGACGAAACGGGGTATGACGGCCGCGTAGCCGTGGTCGTGCCGTTGGGCGGGGCCAAAGACGTTGAAGAACCGGAACGCGAGGGTGGGAAGGCCGAAGGACGACTGGTACGCCAGCGCGTAGGCCTCGGTGGCGAGTTTGCTGACCGCGTACGGACTGAGCGGGCGGGTCCAGGCGAGCTCGGTCTTGGGCAGCACCGGGTTCGCGCCGTAGACCGAGGAGGACGAGGCGACGACGACGTGGCCCACCTCGTGACGGCGCGCGGCCTCCAGCACCCGCAGCGTGCCGGTGGCGTTGGCGTGGTGCGACGCGATCGGGTCACGCAGCGAACGCGGCACGCTGGGCAGCGCCGCCAGGTGCACCACCGCGTCCCGGCCGACCATCGCCCGGTCCAAGGCCTCGTCGTCGAGCATCGAGCCCGGGATCGTGTCGACGTCGAGGCCGTCGAGATTGCTCATCTGCCCCGTTGCGAGATCATCGAGGATCCGGATGTCGGTGACGCTGCGGCGCAGGATCGCGGCACGGGCCAGGTTGGACCCGATGAAGCCCGCGCCGCCGGTGATGAGTAGTCGCATGCGTTCGCCTCCGCGATCCATGGAGTGGTCACCCGTTCCAACGAGCATCCACAGCGACCGTCACGTTTCGTCATCGGGCGACTACAAGCCGACATTGGTCCCGACCCTCAGTGCAGGGCAGCTGCGGTCGAGTTCGTTCGCGGCTCGGCCCCGGGCAGGCCCCGCAGGGCCGTCAGATCCGCCGGCGTCAGTCGGCGTTCCGGTGGATAGAGCAGTTGCTCGTGGGAAATGATCGTCTCCACGGGCCAGCGCAACCGGATCACGCGGGCCGGGTTGCCGGCGGCGACCGCGTAGGCCGGCACCGGGCGGGTCACCACGGCGCCGGCCCCGATCACCGCACCACGACCGATCGTGACGCCGTGCAGGATGACGGCGCGGGTGCCGACCCAGACGTCGTCACCAATCGTCACCCCCCGGTCGAGGTCGCCGTCGGCGTGCCCCTTCTCGACGGCGACCATCGGCACGCCGACGCGGTCGATCCGGTGGTTGCCACCCCGGATGGTCACCTCCGGGCCGAACATGACGTTGTCACCGATCCGGATCCGGGATCGAGCAGCCATGAGGATCGGACGGTGCCCGAGATCGACGTTGTGGCCCACCTCGATCGTCTCGTAGGTGTAGACGCCGTCCGGGTCGAAGGCGAAGTTGTCCCCGTGGGCGGCGAACCGACCGGCGTTCGCCACACCCCGGACGGCCCTGCGGGCCCGGGACCCGGTGGTCCAGACCAGATCCAGGAGCCGGGCGAAGCCCACGAGCACGCGCCCCGGGCCGCGCGAGGACACGCGCATCAGGCGCCACACCGCCCTGCGCCAATCAAGCCCTGCGGGGCCACACCAAGGACCTGACGCATCGACGTACTCCCTATCCGATGTCGTCACCACCACTGCGGACACGGGTGAGCGTACGTGCGGAATGCGGCTTCGATGGCGAAATGCTGGTTAACTGCGAAACGGGCGGTCGATCGCCACCACTGATCGACCTATTGACATCCTTAAGTGCAGACCGAAGGCTCGCGCCAACAGGTCCTTCACACAAGGAGGCGCGATGAGACCGAGACGACTGGCGATCGCCGGCGTGGTCACCCTGCTCGGAGCCCTGGCACTGGCGCCACCGGCGAGCGCGCGGCCACCGTCGGACCCCGGCGCCCGCGAGGGCCTGGAGGTGTACGTCGGCACGGTCGACGGCAAGCAGCGGGACCTGCTGCGCGAAGCCGGTGTGGACCTCGGTCACGACGCGACGGCGGACTTCACCGGACGCACAGCCGTCGAGACGGTCCTCACCCCGCGGCAGGCGAAGCGACTGATCGACAAGGGCGTACCCCTGCGGGTGAAGAAGGTGCGCGGCAAGGACGCGTCGCAGGCGCTCCGGGAGCAGGCCGCCGGAGGCTGGTCGGCGTTCCGCCCGTACAGCGAACCGGGCGGCCTGCGCGACGAGATGACCGCCACCGCCGCGCGGTTCCCGAAACTGGCCAAGGTGGAGACGATCGGCAGGACCCAGCAGGGCAAACCGATCCTCGCCGTCAAGGTGACCAGGGACGCGCGCAAGGTCCGCGACGGACAGCGACCGGCCGTCCTCTACTCCGGCGCCCAACACGCCCGCGAGTGGATCACTCCGGAGATGACCCGCCGCCTCATGCACCACGTCCTCGAGGGTTACGGCGCCAACCGGGAGATCACCCGCCTGCTCGACACGACCGAGCTGTGGTTCCTGCCCGTGGCCAACCCGGACGGCTACGACTACACGTTCACCCCCGGCAACCGCCTCTGGCGCAAGAACCTGCGGGACAACGACGGCGACGGCCAGATCGGCCCCGGCGACGGCGTGGACCTGAACCGCAACTTCGCCTTCAAGTGGGGGTACGACAACGAGGGCTCGTCGCCCGATCCCAACAGCGAGACCTACCGGGGCCCCCGACCCTCCTCCGAACCGGAGACGAGGGCCCTCGACGGGCTGCTGCGCCGGGTCGGCTTCGAGTTCTACGTCAACTACCACTCGGCGGCCCAACTGCTGCTCTACGGCGTGGGCTGGCAGGTCAGCACACCGACGCCCGATGACGTGATCTACGAGGCGATGGCCGGTGACGACGCCCATCCGGCCGTTCCCGGCTACGACCCGGACATCTCCGCGGAGCTGTACACCACCAACGGTGACACCGACAGCCACGCCACCGTCCGCTACGGGACGCTGGGCTTCACGCCCGAGATGTCCACCTGCGACTCCGCCGCGGCCGTCGATCCGGACGACGAGTGGCGCCCCGAGGACTGCGTCAGCGACTTCATCTTTCCCGACGACGAGACGCTGATCGCCGGCGAAGTCGCCAAGAACCTGCCGTTCGCGCTGGCCGTGGCGAAGTCCGCGGTCGACCCGGACGACCCGGTGTCGGTGGTCGGCCGCAGCACCCCCGACTTCGTGGTGGACGCCTTCGACACCTCGTACGGGCGCACCCAGCAGGTCGCCTCCATCACCCGTCGGGCCCTGAAGAACGTGCGGATGCACTACACGGTCAACGGTGGTCGGCCGAAGACGGTCGGGGTCCGCGAGTGGCGCGGCGGCGAGCGGTACGGCGACACCAACGACGACTACTACGCCGAACTGCGCGGCACGGTCACCGGCACGAAGCCCGGCGACCGGGTCGAGGTCTGGTTCACCGGCGTCAAGCAACGCGCCAAGGTGGTCGCCAGCGAACACTTCACCTACCGGGTGCACACCGACATCGGCGGTGACGTGCTGGTCCTCGCGATGGAGGACGTCACCGGGCTGAGCCCGACGCAGACCGGCGCCACCGCGAAGTACACGGACGAGATCGCCGCGTCGCTGACCGCCGCCGGCCGCACCAGCGACGTGTACGACTTCGACGCCATGCGCCGCACGGCCCCGCACCCGCTCGGTGTGCTGTCGCACTACAAGGCGGTGGTCTGGGAGACCGGCGACGACGTCATCCTGCGCTCCCCCGGTCAGGTGGCCGGCACCGCCGCCAGGGCGGCGCTGGACACCGAACTGGCCGTACGTGACTACCTCAACGAGGGGGGCAAGCTGCTCGTCAGCGGCCAGTACGCCCTCTACGCGCAGGGCGCCAACGGCGCGTACGTGTACCGGCCGGACGCGCCGCCGGAGTGCACCGACGGGGACGACCCGGCCTGCCTGCCGCTGCTGAACGACTTCCAGCAGTACTGGCTGGGCGCGCACACCTACGTCAGCGACGGTGGCACGGGCGACGACGGCCCGTACCCGATCCAGGGCGTCGACGGGGCGTACACCGGCCTGTCCGGCACCCTCAACGCGCCCGGCTCGGCCGGCAACCAGACCCACACGGCCTCGTTCCTGACCACGTCGAGCTTCCTGCCGGTGGACGACTTCCCGCAGTTCGCCAGCTCCGCGCCGGTCGGCTGGGTGCGTCCGGGGTCGGCCCCATTCGATCCGCGCACCGGTGACTGGTACCTGTGGAGCGGGCAGGCCGACGAGTCGTTCAAGCGGCTCACCCGGACCGTGGACCTCACCGCGGCCACGAGCGGCGAGCTGCGTTTCGCCGCCTCGTACGACATCGAGACGAACTGGGACTTCCTGGTCGTCGAGGCGCACGAGGTGGGCAGCGACGACTGGACCACGCTGCCCGACGCCAACGGGCACACCGGCCAGGAGACCGGGGACAGCTGCGCGTCGGGGTGGCAGACCCTGCACCCGTTCCTCACGCACTACCAGAGCGCGGACTGCTCGCCGACCGGCAGCACGGGTGCGTGGAACGCGATCACCGGAGCGTCCGGTGGCTGGCAGGAGATTTCGGTCGACCTCTCGGCGTACGCCGGTAAGCAGGTCGAGGTGTCGATCTCGTACGTCTCCGACTGGGGCACCCAGGGCCTGGGCGTCTTCCTGGACGATGCCCGGGTGCTCGTCGACGGTGCCACGGTCACCGAGACCTCGTTCGAGACCGAGGACCTGGGCGGCTGGACGGTGGCCGGTCCGCCAGCCGGCTCCACTGGTAACGCCACCGACTGGTCGCGCAGCCAGCAGGCGTTCGAGGAGGGGTCGGTGGTGGTCACCGGGGACACCGTCTACCTGGGCTTCGGGCTGGAGGGCCTGCCACCGGCCGCGCGCGACGACCTCGTCGCCCGCTCGCTGACCCACCTGACCGGGCGTCCGCGCCGCTGACGGCACGGTGTGCGCCGGCGGTCCGCGCGACCGCCGGCGCACCTTCGGGTGTACGCCGGACGCGTCCGACGCGGGTGTGGTGAGCTGTACGGGTGTCGGGGCTGGGTCTGGTGCTGCACCCCACCCGGGATGTCACCGAGGTGGTCGGGATCATCGAACGGTGGGCGACGCGCCACCACAAGTCGCTCTTCGTGCGCGCGGAGGACAAGCACCGCGTGCCGGCCAGCGTCGAGCCCCTGCCCGAGAAGGAGGTGGCCGTCCGCGCCGACGCGTTGATCAGCATCGGCGGTGACGGCACCATGCTGGGGGCGCTGCGCTCCGCCATCCTCGACCCGAAGCCGGTGCTCGGCGTCCACCTGGGCCGGCTCGGCTTCCTGGTCGAGATCGAGCCGCCCGCGCTGCCGGAGGCGCTGAGCCGGTTGCTGTCCAAGGACTTCACCGTCGAGTCGCACGCCTGCCTGGCCTGCGACGTGTGCGGCGACGACGTCGTGGCGTTCAACGACATCGCGCTGGTCCGGCGGCCCGGCTCGGGCTTCGTCACCGCCACCCTGGCCGTCGACGGGCAGCGGTACGGCTACTACCGTGCCGACGCCGTGGTGGTGAGTACGCCGATCGGCTCCACCGCGTACAGCTACGCCGCCGGCGGTCCGTTGATCTCCCCGGCGGCGGATGCCGTGGTCGTCACCCCGTCCGCGCCGATGGCCGGCATCTCCCGCTCGGTGGTGCTCTCCGGCGACGAGAAGATCCGACTGGAGTTGGAGCCGGGGTCGTCGTCCGTGGTGGTGGAGATGGACGGGCTGGTCTTCCGTGACGCGGCGGACGAGGGCGCCGTGGAGATCAGCTACCGGCGCAACGCCGGGCTGGTGGTCCGCTTCGACCCGCTGCGCTACCAGGAACGCAACCAGTTGAAGATGAGCCTCCTGGACCTGCCCTTCCTCCCGGAGCAACTGAAGGCCCTGCTCCCCAAGGAACTCCAGAACCCCAACGAAAAAGACATCCCCCCACGCTGCTAACCCCACCCACCCCCCCAACCCCCCAGACCCCCACCCCACCCACACCCCGTTGATCATGAAGTTATTGCCACGACACGCCGAGGCGGATGGCAATAACTTCATGATCAACGGGGTGGGAGGGGCCGGAGGGCCGGGGGGTCGGGGGGGCCGGGGGGCCGGAGGGCCGGGGGGTGGGGGGGCCGGGGGCGGTTCGTTAGCTTAGGACCTCGGTGACGAGCTCTTGGGCTTCCTGCTGGAGACGGCGGAGGTGGTCGGGGCCCTGGAAGGACTCGGCGTAGATCTTGTAGACGTCTTCCGTTCCCGAGGGCCTTGCCGCGAACCAGCCGGACTCCGTGCTCACCTTGAGGCCACCGATCGGGGCGCCGTTACCGGGGGCGGTGGTCAGGGTCGCGGTGATCGGCTCGCCGGCCAACTCCGTGGCGGTGACCTGGTCCGGGTTGAGCTTGGCGAGCACGGCCTTCTGCTCCCGGGTGGCCGGGGCGTCGATGCGGGCATACGCGGGCGCGCCGAAGCGCTCGGCCAGCTCCGCCCAGTGCTCGCTCGGGCTGCGCCCGGTGGTGGCCAGGATCTCGGAGGCGAGCAGGCAGAGCAGGATGCCGTCCTTGTCGGTGGTCCACGTGGAGCCGTCGCGGCGCAGGAACGACGCCCCGGCGCTCTCCTCGCCGCCGAAGCCGACCGACCCGTCGAGCAGGCCGGGCACGAACCACTTGAACCCGACCGGCACCTCCAGCAGGGGCCGGCCCAGGTCGGCGGCCACCCGGTCGATCATCGAGGACGACACCAGGGTCTTGCCGACGGCGGCGGCCGGACCCCAGTCGGCGCGCGTGCGGAACAGGTGCCCGATCGCCACCGCGAGGAAGTGGTTGGGGTTCATGAGGCCGCCGTCGGGGGTGACGATGCCGTGCCGGTCGGCGTCCGCGTCGTTGCCGGTGGAGATCTGATAGTCGGCGCGGGCGGCGATCAGCGATGCCATCGCGTTCGGCGACGAGCAGTCCATCCGGATCTTGCCGTCGCCGTCGAGGGTCATGAACCGCCAGGTCGGGTCGACGGTCGGGTTGACCACCGTCAGGTCCAGCCGGTGCCGCTCGGCGATCTCGCCCCAGTACGCCACGCTGGCACCGCCCAGCGGGTCCGCGCCGATCCGGATGCCGGCGTCGCGGATGGCGTCGATGTCGATGGCCGCCGGCAGGTCGTCGACGTAGTGGGCGAGGAAGTCGTACTCCCCGGTGGTGTCGGCGGCCCGGGCCCGCGCGTACGTGATCCGTCGGACCTCCTTGAGCCCGGCGGCCAGGATCGCGTTGGCCCGGTCCTGGATCCACCGGGTGACGTCGGTGTCGGCGGGCCCGCCGTTTGTCGGGTTGTACTTGAAGCCGCCGTCGTCCGGCGGATTGTGCGACGGGGTGATGACGATGCCGTCGGCGAGCCCGCTGGTACGACCCCGGTTGTGGGTGAGGATCGCGTGCGACAACGCCGGAGTGGGGGTGTAGCCGTCACGGCTGTCCAGCAGCACGGTGACGCCGTTGGCGGCGAGGACCTCCAGCGCGTCCACGGCGGCCGGCGCGGACAGCGCGTGGGTGTCCCGGGCGAGGAACAGCGGGCCGTCCAGGCCCTGCTCCCGCCGGTAGTCGCAGAGCGCCTGGGTGACCGCGACGATGTGGTCGGAGTTGAACGCGTTGCGCAGGCTGGAGCCCCGGTGACCGGAGGTGCCGAAGGAGACCTGCTGCGCCGGGTCCGCGGGGTCCGGATGCTCGGCGTAGTAGGCGGTCACCAGGCGCGGCACGTCGACCAGGTCGGCGGGCTCGGCGGGCTGGCCGGCACGGGGATGGGTCACTGCGGGATCCTCCTCGATGAGTACCTGTCGGTCACGGCTCGACCTTCTGGCCCTTGCCGATGACCACGATGCCGTTGTCGGAGACGGTGTAGCGCTGGCGGTCCTTCTCCAGGTCGACGCCGATCTCGACGCCCTCGGGGACGAACACGTTCTTGTCCAGGATCGCCCGTCGGACCACCGCGTGTCGGCCGATCTCGACGCCCTCCATCAGCACCGAGCCCTCGACGTGCGCCCACGAGTGCACCCGCACCTTCGGCGACACGATCGAGTTCTCCACCAGCGAGCCGGAGATCACCACCCCGGGGGAGACCATCGAGCCGACCGCCCGGCCGACCCGCTCACCCCACTGGTGGACGAACTTCGCCGGCGGCCACGGCGGCTGCTCGGTGTAGATCGGCCAGTCGAAGTTGTAGAGGTTGAACACGGGGTGCACGTTGATCAGATCCATGTGCGCGTCGTAGAACGAGTCGAGCGTCCCCACGTCCCGCCAGTAGCCACGGTCCCGATCGGTGCTGCCCGGCACCTCGTTGTCGCGGAAGTCGTAGACGTTCGCCTCGCCCCGCTCGACGAGCATCGGGATGATGCTGCCGCCCATGTCGTGCTTGCTGCTCTTGTCGGCGGCGTCGCGTTCGACTGCCTCGCAGAGAGCGCGCGTGGTGAAGACGTAGTTGCCCATCGAGGCGTAGATCTCGTCCGGCGCGTCTGGCAGGCCGACCGCGTCGGTGGGCTTCTCGCGGAACGCCCGGATCCTGCGGCCGTCCTCGCCGACCTCGATGACACCGAACTGGTCGGCCATCGACAGCGGCTGGCGGATGCCGGCGACGGTGACCGCCGCACCGGAGGCGATGTGGTCCTCGACCATCTGCCGGGGGTCCATCCGGTAGATGTGGTCGGCGCCGAAGACGATCACGTAGTCGGGCTGCTCGTCGTTGATGAGGTTGAAGCTCTGGTAGATGGCGTCGGCCGAGCCGGCGAACCACCACGGGCCGCGACGCTGCTGCGCCGGCACCGGGGTGACGTAGTTGCCGAGCAGCGTGGACATCCGCCAGGTCTTGGTGATGTGTCGGTCGAGGGAGTGGGACTTGTACTGGGTCAACACGACGATCTTGAGATAGCCGGCGTTGGCCAGGTTGGAGAGGACGAAGTCGACCATGCGGTACATCCCGCCGAACGGGACGGCCGGCTTGGCCCGGTCCGTGGTGAGTGGCATCAGGCGCTTGCCCTCCCCACCCGCCAGGACGATCGCGAGCACCTTGGCAGCCATGCCCCGACGCTATCCACCCGCGTCCCACTTCACCACTCGTACGGGGAGTCTTCTGCACTAGGGTGCGGGGTCATGACGGAACCCACCCCGCTGCGCGTCGACCTGCTCACCCGCGAGTACCCGCCGGAGGTCTACGGCGGCGCGGGCGTGCACGTCGAGTACCTGGCCCGGGAGCTGCGTCGCCTCGCCGACGTCCGCGTGCACTGCTTCGGCCTGCCGCGCACCGAGCCGGGCGTCACGGCGTACGCCGATCCACCCGGTCTGACCGGCGCGAACGCCGCGCTGCGGACGATGGGCGTGGACCTGGAGATGGCCGCCGGCGCCGCCGGCACCGACGTGGTGCACAGCCACACGTGGTACGCGAACCTGGCCGGGCACACCGCGAAGCTGCTGCACGGGGTGCCGCACGTGGTGACCGCGCACAGCCTGGAGCCGCTGCGGCCGTGGAAGGCCGAGCAGCTCGGCGGCGGTTACACGCTCTCCTCGTGGATCGAACGCACCGCGATGGAGGCCGCCGACACGGTGATCGCGGTCAGCGAGGGCATGCGCAGCGACGTGCTGACCGCGTACCCGCAGATCGATCCGTCGAAGGTCCGGGTGGTCTACAACGGCATCGACACCGTGCAGTACGCCCCGGACTCCGGCACCGACGTGCTCGACCGGCTCGGCATCGACCCGGCGCTGCCCAGCGTGGTGTACGTGGGCAGGATCACCCGCCAGAAGGGCCTGCCCTACCTGCTGCGGGCCGCCCGGGAGTTGCCGGCGGACACGCAGCTCGTGCTGCTGGCCGGCGCGCCGGACACGGCGGAGATCGCCGCCGAGGTCGAGGAGCTGGTCGCCGAGTTGCGCGCCAACCGCTCCGGCGTCGTCTGGGTGGCCGAGATGCTGCCCAAGCCCGAGGTGATCCAGGTGCTCACGCACGCGACGGTCTTCGTCTGCCCGTCCGTGTACGAGCCGATGGGCATCGTCAACCTGGAGGCGATGGCCTGCGAGACGGCGGTGGTGGCGACCGCCACCGGCGGCATCCCCGAGGTGGTGGCCGACGGCGACACCGGTCTGCTGGTGCCGATCGAGCAGGCCACCGACGGGTCGGGGACGCCGCTGAAGCCGGAGACGTTCGTGGCCGACCTCGCCGCGGCGATAAACACGCTGCTCGCCGACCCGGCGCGTACCGAACGGTTCGGTCTGGCCGGCCGGCGACGGGCGGTCGAGCACTTCTCGTGGGACGCCATCGCGCGGCAGACCCTGGACGTCTACCACTCGGTCAGCGCGCGCTGACGTCATGCGATACGACGAACTCGAAGCCGCCATCCTGCAGTTGGTCATCGCGGCGGGCGAGGACGACCTGCGCGCGTTCGGCCTCGACACGGTCACCCAACTGACCCGCGACGACCTGCTCGAGACCGCCGTCGACCACGAGATGACCGAGGACGGGTGGGCGGCGCTCGCCAGCGCCCGCGAGAACGTCCGGACGGTCGACGCGACGGAGCTGCGCGCGCTCCTCGTACGGATCGACGAGGGCATCCTCGCCGACGGTGACCTGGATCAGGGCCTCCTGACGGTCTTCACCGCGCTGGAGCACTGGACCACCTATCTGGAGGAGAACCTGCGCGGGGAGATCTACGAGCTGGCCATCCGCGCTGTCGAGGAGGTCGACTTCCAGGTCTCGGCCGACCTCGACGACGTCCTCGCCACCCCGGAGATGGCCGCCGAGTACGCGCGGATCGAGCGCCTGCTGACGGGCAGCCTCAGACCGCCGTCCCGGGAGGGGACTTGAGCAACGACGTCGCCTCGGCGCAGTAGCCACCGCGCCCGTCGCGGCGGGCGCTGGCCGCGACGCGGACGAGGTCGATGTTGACGCCGGCAGCACCGCTGGGATCGTGCACCGTCAGCTTCACGTCGAGGCTGACCGCTGTCTCGCCCCAGCCCTGCGCCTCGATGTTGAGGTGAGCCACCTTCTGCGAGCCGAGGTGCGGCAGGTAGCCGAGCGGCGCCACCTCGACCCTGTCGGCCGACGCCAGGGCATTGAGCTTGGACTGCTTCTTGGTGTTGGGGTGCTCGACCAGGTTGCGGAAGTCCTCGGTGCCGCCCAGGTTGACCTGGTAGGAGCTGACCAGCGTGAGGCCCCGCTCCTGGAGCAGCCGCAGCAGCGCGTTGTGCAGCACCGAGGTGCCGAACTGGCTGGCCAGATCATCGCCGAGCAGTGGCAGACCCGCCGCCTCGAACCTGTCCAGCAGGTGCGGATCGCGGGCCACCGGGTCGGCAGTCGTGTTGATGAAGGCGACGCCCGCGGTGTGCGCCGCCTCGGCGTACGCCCGTGCGGTCTCCGGCCGGCCGCTCGGCGCCGAGTAGAGCAGCACCTCCGCCCCGGCCAGCGCCGCCGCTACCCGCGGCACCCCGGTCGCGTCGACGAGGCCCTTCGTGACGGGCACACCTGCTCGGGGTAGGTCGCAGTCCAGCCGGGGGAAGTTGTTGGGCGGCAGGAAGATCGCCTCGGTCAGGTCCCGACCGACCTTCTCCTCGGAGGTGGCGAAGGCCGCCACGACGTCGATGTCGCCCACCCCGAGCCCGTCGATCATCTCGCTACGGATTCCGACCAGGCTGCCGCTCTGGCGGTAGAGAGCCAGCCCCTGCACCAGCGCCGACGTGTTGTTACCGACACCGACAACCGCAACCCTGACCCGTTCGATCATGGCGGGAGGCTACGCCATGTCCAGGCAACCCGTGCCCCTCGCGGAGATCCGCGCAACGTCGGGGAACTGCTGTCTCAACGCGCTCCGATGCAGCAGTTTCCCCGAAAGTGAGCGGATCTTGGGTCGGGTGCCCATCGGGCGGGTGCTTGGCCGCGCGCGAGCCGATCTCGCACAGTAGGTTGGCGGGGTGACAGGACGGTTCCCGATCGAAGACGTCTCCCCCGTCGTCTCGTGCGGGCGGTACCCGGCCAAGGCGGTCGTCGACGAGCCGGTTCCGGTGTCGGCGCGCGCCTACCGGGAGGGGCACGACGCGCTGGGCTGCAACGTGGTGTGGACCGGCCCGGACGGCGAGGAGCGCCCGTTCACCAGGATGCGCCCCGGCGAGCCCGGCCAGGACCGCTGGCACGCCGTGATCCGCCCGGACGCCGTCGGCTCCTGGACCTTCACCGTCGAGGCGTTCGGAGACCCGTACCTGACGTGGCAGAACGCGGTGACCAAGAAGATCGCCGCCGGGCAGGGCCCGGAAGACCTCGCCAACGACCTCGCCGAGGGCGCGCGGGTGCTGGCCGCTGCCCGGGACCTGGTGCCGGCCGCCGACCGCGCGAGCGTCGCCGACGCGCTCACCGCCCTCGCGGCCACCGACCTGCCGTTGCCGCAGCGCGTCGGGCCGGCACTCGCCCTCGCCGACCTGCTCTGGGAGCACCCGGTACGGGAGATGGTCACGGTCGGTGACGCGTACTCCCTCTGGGTTGACCGCAAGCGGGCCCTCTTCTCGGCCTGGTACGAGTTCTTCCCGCGCTCCGAAGGAGCAGCGGGTGGGCGCTCCGGCACCTTCGCCACCGCCACCGGGCGGCTGCCGGGTGTGGCGGCGATGGGCTTCGACGTGCTCTACCTGCCGCCGATCCACCCGATCGGCCGGGTCAACCGCAAGGGCCGCAACAACGCGCTCACCGCCGGGCCGACCGACGTCGGCTCGCCGTGGGCGATCGGCGCCGTCGAGGGCGGCCACGACACGATCCACCCCGACCTGGGTACGCCGGCAGACTTCCGGGCGTTCATCGAGGCGGCTGCCGCACAGGGCCTGGAAGTGGCGATGGACCTGGCGTTGCAGTGCGCGCCGGACCACCCGTGGGTCACCGAGCACCCGGAGTGGTTCACCACCCGGGCCGACGGCAGCATCGCGTACGCGGAGAACCCTCCGAAGAAGTACCAGGACATCTACCCGGTCAACTTCGACAACGATCCCGAGGGCATCCGGGCCGAGGTGCTGCGTGTCGTGCTGCACTGGGTGGGCGAGGGCATCCGGATCTTCCGGGTGGACAACCCGCACACCAAGCCGTTCGACTTCTGGCACTGGCTGATCGCCGAGGTCAAGAAGGTCGACCCGGACGTGCTGTTCCTGGCCGAGGCGTTCACCCGGCCGGCCATCATGCACGGCCTCGGCAAGGTCGGCTTCACGCAGTCGTACACCTATTTCACCTGGCGCACGACGGCCGCGCAGATGCGGGAGTACTGCGAGGAACTGGTCGAGTCGGCCGACCACATGCGGCCCAACTTCTGGCCGAACACGCCGGACATCCTGCACGAATCGTTGCAGCACGGCGGCCCGCCGATGTTCAAGATCCGGGCGGTGCTGGCGGCGCTGCTCTCCCCCTCCTGGGGCCTGTACGCGGGTTACGAGCTGTTCGAGCACGTGGCCCGCCCGGGTGCCGAGGAGTACCTGGACAACGAGAAGTACGAGCTGCGCCCCCGCGACTGGGCCGCCGCCGAGGCGCAGGGCCGCTCGCTCGCGCCGTTCCTGACGACCCTCAACCGGGTACGCCGGGACAACCCCGCCCTGCACCAGCTCCGCAACCTGCGCTTCCACGAGATCGACAACCCGGCGCTGCTGTGCTGGTCGAAACACGACGCGGAGACCGGCAACACGGTGCTGGTGATCTGCTCGTTCGACTCGCGCGAGGTGCAGTGGGGCAACACCACCCTCGACATGCCGGCGCTCGGGTTCGACTGGCACGAGCGGTTCACCGTGTACGACGAGCTGACCGGCACCAGCTACGACTGGGGGCAGCGCAACGCGGTGCGGCTCGACCCGTACCTGCAACCGGCACACGTGCTGACCATCCGCCGCCCGACGCCGCCCGCCGTGCCCGAGCCGGCCGGCGTCGAACCGGCGGACCTCACCGTCACCGACGTACCGGAGGAGCTGTCCGGCGGCACCGCCCCGGTGGCCCCGGCCACCGCGCCGTCGCTACCGGCCAGCGTCGGAGAGTCGGCTAACCAGCCGTCGCCGCCGGCAACCGCGCCCGTGAACCCGGCCAGCGCGACGCCGCCCCCGGTCACCGCGCCATCTGCCCCGGCCACCGCGCCGGTGACTCCGGCCACCGCGCCATCTGCCCCGGCCACCGCGCCGCCGACTCCGGCCACCGCGCCATCTGCCCCGGCGACCGCGCCGGTGACCCCGGCCAGCGGGGCGGCGACGCCGGCCACCCTGGCATCCCGCGCCGCGGCCCGTGCGGCTGCCGCCCGGTCCTCGGCTGGCCGGCCGTCCGCGCCCCGCCCGTCCGCCTCCGCACCGACCGCCGCCGCACCGAAGGACGACCGATGGACCAGCTGATCACCGGCGTGACGCACGACCCGCACGCGCTGCTCGGCGCGCACCCCGCCGACTCCTCGACCACGATCCGCACGATGCGCCGAGGCGCGGGTGACGTGGTGCTGCTCGTCGGCGACGAGCGGCACCCGATGAAGCGGGTGCACGATCTGGGCGTCTTCGAGGCGCAGGTCGAGGGCACCGTGCTCGACTACCGGGTGGAGGTCGACGGCACGACGCACGACGACCCGTACCGCTACCCGCCCACGCTCGGCGAGCTGGACCTGCACCTCATCGGCGAGGGCCGGCACGAGCGGCTGTGGGACGTGCTCGGCGCGCGGGTCTTCGACGAGGGCGTGGCGTTCAGCGTCTGGGCGCCCAACGCCCAGGGCGTGCGCGTGGTCGGCGACTTCACCGGCTGGGGCGCGGACGACGGCTGGCCGATGCGCTCGCTCGGCTCCAGCGGCGTGTGGGAGCTGTTCGTCCCCAACGCCCGCGTCGGTGCGCGCTACAAGTACCGGGTGCTCGGCGCCGACGGGCAGTGGCGGGACAAGGCCGATCCCCTGGCGGCGTACGCCGAGGTGCCGCCGGCCACCGCGTCGGTGGTGCACCACTCGACGTACCGGTGGAACGACGCCGACTGGCTCGCCCGCCGGGCCGAGCGGCGGCCGCACCAGGAGCCGATGAGCGTGTACGAGGTGCACCTCGGCTCCTGGCGGCCCGGCCTCGGCTACCGCGAGCTGGCCGACCAGCTCACCGCGTACGTCACCGAGCTGGGCTTCACGCACGTGGAGTTCCTGCCGGTGATGGAGCACCCGTTCGGCGGCTCCTGGGGCTACCAGGTGACCGGCTACTACGCGCCGACGTCCCGCTTCGGTGACCCGGACGAGTTCCGCCACCTCGTCGACGCCCTGCACGCCGCCGGCATCGGCGTGATCCTCGACTGGGTGCCCGCGCACTTCCCCAAGGACGAGTGGGCCCTCGCCCGGTTCGACGGCACCCCGCTCTACGAGCACCCCGACCCTCGGCGTGGCGAGCACCCCGACTGGGGCACGTACGTCTTCGACTTCGGCCGCCGTGAGGTCCGCAACTTCCTGGTCGCCAACGCGCTCTACTGGTGCGACCAGTTCCACGTCGACGGGCTGCGCGTCGACGCGGTGGCGTCGATGCTCTACCTGGACTACTCCCGCGAGGAGGGCCAGTGGGCTCCCAACCAGTACGGCGGTCGGGAGAACCTGGAGGCCATCGCGCTCATGCAGGAGGTGAACGCGACGGTCTACAAGCACCACGCCGGGGTCGTCATGATCGCCGAGGAGTCCACCGCGTGGCCGGGGGTCACCCAGTCCACCGCCAGCGGCGGGCTGGGCTTCGGGTTCAAGTGGAACATGGGCTGGATGCACGACACCCTGCTCTACACGTCGAAGGACCCGATCTACCGCCAGCACCACCATCACCAGCTCACGTTCTCCCTGGCGTACGCCTGGAGCGAGAACTACGTGCTGCCGATCAGCCACGACGAGGTCGTGCACGGCAAGGGCTCACTGGCCGGCAAGATGCCCGGCGACACCTGGCAGCGGTTGGCCAACGTCCGGGCGCTGCTGGCGTACATGTGGGCGCACCCCGGCAAGCAGTTGCTGTTCATGGGCTCCGAGTTGGCCGACGACCGGGAGTGGAGCGAGGAGCGGGGCCTCGACTGGTACCTGCTGCACGACCCGGCCCGCGCCGGCGTGCAGCGGCTCGTCGGTGATCTCAACCGCGTCTACCGGGACACCCCGGCGCTGTGGGCGCAGGACACCCAGCCGGCCGGGTTCCGGTGGATCGCCGGCGACGACGTCGCCAACAACGCCGTCTCGTTCGTCCGGATCGCCCCGGACGGCTCGACGCTGGTGTGCGTGGCGAACTTCTCCGCCCAGCCGCTGCACGACTACCGGATCGGGCTCCCGGCCGGCGGTACGTGGACCGAGGTGCTCAACACCGACGCGCACCACTACGGCGGGTCCGGCGTGGGCAACCTGGGCGAGGTGCACGCCCAGGACATGCCGTGGCACGGTCTGGTGGCGTCCACGGCACTCCAGGTGCCCCCACTGGGCGTCATCTGGCTCCGCCAGAGCTGACCCTCGAAGGGGGCAGGGCTTACGGCTGATCGGCGCTGACCTGTACTAGCGTTGACGCCGTGAGCAATCGTGCGGCGAGGTACGAACCGATGACGATCGCACGGCTGGGTGTCCTGCTCGCCGGGAGCGACGACACCAGGCGGTGGCGTCTGGTGGCGGAGTTCCTGGAGGAGTACGGCTGGGAAGCATCCGAGCATCGCGCTGACCTGCTGATCCAGGAGCCAGCGCCAACCGGTGACGATCATTGGGATGTCTTCCTCGCGGCATTGGCGGAATATCTCTCCGCCCGTGACGGGCGCGGCGCCCCCTCGTGGGTCGAAGCCCGGTCGCTACGGCAGTTCTGGTTCCCCTTCAATACACGAGCCGCCCGTGTCGACGCCGTGGTGCACGCGCCAGCGGCATTCCGGCGCCGTGGGGTCTTCATCTCCCCGCAGGAGTTGAAGGTCGCGTGAGCGCCGACGACCCCCTGCTGGATCGAACTGCCATCGAAGACGCCTTCCGCCGGCTCGGCGACCGGCTGGCAACGCGGGGCGTGGTCGCCGACCTGTACATCTTCGGCGGAGCTGCCATGGCACTGGCCTACGACGCCCGCCGGGCGACGCGCGATATTGACGCCGTTTTTCAGCCGCATGGCATCGTCCTCGACGAAGCGCGGGCCGTCGCGGACGAGCTAGGGCTGCCGCAGTGGTGGCTGAACGAACAGGCGAGCTCGTACGTCGCCGTTGGCGGGGACCCGGAAGCACCACGGGTCTTCGATCACCCTGGCCTGCGGGTCTCGGCGGCGTCCCCGGAGCATCTGCTCGCCATGAAGGTTCTCGCGGCACGACGCCGAGACGCCGAGGACATCCGCTTCCTCGTGGAGCACCTCGGGCTGAACAACCCCGAAGAGGTCCTCGGCCTTTGCGCCGAGATCTTCCCGGACGAAGAGGTCCCCGGCCGGGCGAGGCTTGTCCTCGAAGACGTGTTCGACGGCCGGTAGCCCGGCGGGAGCCGCCGGTCAGACCAGCCCGGCCTCGCGCAGCAGTCGCCACAGGCCGGTGCCGTCGGGGGCGGGTAGGCATTTCTGCCCCACCGGCCCCAAGGACGGCCGGTAGGGGCGGGGACGGTCGGCGGATCGCCACCTCGGCGAGGTTCTCTGGACGGGCGGCGGACTCGTGGGCTCGGAGCTGGCCGACGACCGGGAGTGGAGCGAGGAGCGCGGCCTCGACTGGTACCTGCTGCACGACCCGGCCCGCGCCGGCGTGCAGCGGCTCGTCCGTGACCTCAACCGCGTCTACCGGGACACCCCGGCGCTGTGGGCGCAGGACACCCAACCGGCCGGGTTCCGGTGGATCGCCGGCGACGGCATCGCCAACAACACCGTCTCCTTCGTCAGCATCGCCCCGGACGGCCGACGCTGGTGTGCGTGGCGAACTTCTCCGCCCAGCCGCTGCACGACTACCGGATCGGGCTCCCGGCCGGCGGCACGTGAACAAAGGTGCTCAACACCGACGCCCACCACTACGGCGGGTCCGGGGTGGGCAACCTGGGCGAGGTGCACGCCGAGGACGTGCCGTAGCACGGACTGGTGGCGTCAGCAGCCCTCCAGGCCCCCCGTTGGGCGTCATCTGGCTGCGCCAGAGCTGATTTCGCTTCAACCGTGACAGTGATTATCAACGGGACCGACTGAGGTTATCTGGCTCCGCAAAAAGCCTACCATTGCACACTACCCGCCATTATACGATCGTCGAGTGATGGCGGATTGTCATCAATAGCAGCCCCTTGTGCCCTACCACTAGATAGGGCACAAGGGGCGCCACCTATTTCATGCCGTCTTTGCTCGCGAGCTTCGATGGAATTGCCAGGAGATCCGTCACGAACATCTGACTAAAACGTGTCTGACGTTCGATCAGCCCCCTGCCGAGTGGATTGGCAGAGAAGTGCGCGGCCTGAATAGCAAGCGCTGGGATCGCGACCAGCACTGATGCAAGGAACACCAGCACGGCCGGCGCAATCACCGCCACCATCATCGGACGACTGATTACGTGGTTGGCCCACAGGACCTGCGTCAGAACCAGTACGGCAGCCGACAGGAGCACCGCCCGCCCAGCCCATACCAGCAGGCGGTAGGATTTTCGTCCTCTCGCCTCAGCCATGATGTCGCTCAAGGCCTAACTCCTCACCCAAGTAGACCTGTCACATCGGACCAATCGAACCAGCGGCCGGCAGCCGTTTTGGAGCCACCCTCCGTATAGCCGCCGCCTACGCCCACTCCAGCGCTCGCGCCGACGCTGTGCACCGGCTGTCCGTGCTTTCCGGTGCCAGCCGTGAAGGACACGCTGCCGGAGGCCTCGGCGCCGGCGCCGGCCTGCCAATACTGGGACGTGCCGGCCTGATCGTCAATGCTACCGTCCGACGCCACAGAGCCCACGCCTCCAAACACCCCGAAGTTGGGCCCGATGTCGATGCCTTTCGTGTAGGTCCAACCCACGCCCTGGCGATCGAAAGCCACACACCCAGTGACTCCACCGCCCAGGATCCCTGCGAAACTTCCGGTCAGGCAAACTCCTTCCATTTTGCCATTCGCAACCAGCGGCTCTTCGGCCGCGCAATCCGTCGGCTTCGCCGCCCAACAACCGATTGGGCCAGGATCAGGCGTGCCCGCCAGACGCTGGGACACGTCAGGTTTCGGCCCAGGCCCTGGCTTCGGCGTCTCGCGGCGCGGCGCAACATGCTTGTCAACGATCTTTGCCTTGGTGGTGGACTTGTGGTTCGCCTTTCCCCAAGCCTTGTTCTTGGCAGTTCCACAGCCCCCGGGACAACCGCCGGCACCGCGGCCATCGCCCTTCTTAAGAGGCCGAGGATCGTAGCCGTAGCAGTCAAAGTGCCGGCAGCCCTCCGGGATGAGACCGGTCGGATCGCTCGACGTGACCGGTGTGTTGTTGGAGTAGGAGTAGCCATTCCACTGCTGCGGCTGTCCGGCGGCCTGCAGTGGGTCCACCGATGTGAATCTGCCGATCGCGGGGTCGTATGAGCGGGCGCCGATGGTCGTGAGTCCGACCGGGCTCATGGGCTTGTTCAAGAAGCCTCGGTTGTCGGGTGCGGCGACGGCCGCACCTCGGGCACCGCCGTACGGGGTGTACTGCCGCCAAGTCGGGTTCTGGGCGGTGTTGTCGAGGTAGAGCGACGGGGTTCCCTGGTGGTCGGCGATGGCGAAGGTGTACGCCGTGCCGCTGCCGGTGCGGATGCAGCTACCGCCGCCAGGGAGGGCGTAGTAGCGGCTGCCGGTCACGACGCTGGTGGCGGTGTTGAGGGTGAGTTGCTGCCCCGGCAGGTAGAGGGTGTTCTTGCCCGGCTCCTTCTGCAGCAGCAGGTTGCCGTCGGCGTCGTAGATGAAACTGTTGTTGCCGCTCGTGCCGCCGGTGACGTCGGCGAGCTTGCCGGCGTCGTCCCAGGTGAGAGTCTGGCTTCCCTGGGCGGCGTTGCGACCGGTGGTGTTACCGGCGTTGTCGTACGAGTACGACGTGGTGCCGGCGGTTCCGCCGGTCGTGGTGGTGGAGGTCAGGGTGTGGGGCTTGTTCTGACCGTTGCCGTTGTAGGCGTAGACCGTCTTGGTGTCGGCACCGCCGGTGAGGTTGTGCTCGGTCTGTTGGGTGCGGTTGCCGATCAGGTCGATCTGCCAGCTGGTCCAGTAGGCGCTACCCGCGCCGATGGTGTTGCCGACCATGGACTTGTTGGCGTCCGTGGGCGTGGCGGCGCAGGCGTCGGTGCCGAGCGGTCTCGGCGACGTCACCAACGACGGGAAGGTCGACCTGGTGGTCCGTCGCCGAAGCAACGGCACCATGACCCTCTACCCGGGCAACGGCGCCATCGGCACCGTCACCTGGGGTGCACCCTCGTTGCTGTAGTAGGCGAAAAGAACCCCCGGGCGCCGCAGGAGTCGCGGCGCCCGGGGGTTCTCGCGTATCCCGTCGAGGGGTCAGACGAGGCCGGCGTCGCGGAGTAGCTGCCACAGGCCGGCGCCGTCGGGCGCGGACAGCCACTTCTGCCCCACCAGCCCCGAGGAGGGCCGACCCGCCGGGGCGGGCAGGCTACCGGCCAGCACCGACTGGGTCGGGGACAGCCTGCGGATCGCCACCCCGGCGACGTTCTCCGGGTGGGCGGCGGCGAACTCCCGGTAGATCTCCTGGTCGTGCTGGCCGTCGTCGCCGACGAGGAGCCAGCGTACGTCGGGGAACTCCTTGGCCAGCCGCGCGAGGGTGGAGCGCTTGTGTTCCATGCCGCTGCGGAACCAGCGGTCGGCGGTCGGACCCCAGTCGGTGAGCAGCAGCGGCCCGGCCGGGTAGAGGTGCCGGGACAGGAACCGCGTCAACGTGGGCGCGACGTTCCAGGCGCCGGTGGACAGGTAGAAGACCGGGGCGCCGGGGTGTGCGGTGACGAGCCGCTCGTAGAGCACCGCCATCCCGGGTACGGCCGCACGGGCGTGCTCGTCGAGGACGAAGGTGTTCCACGCGGCGAGCAGCGGCCGGGGCAGCGCCGTGACCATCACCGTGTCGTCGATGTCGGAGAGGATGCCGAACTTGACCTCTGGGTCGAGGATGCGCACGGGCGCGTCGACCGGCTCGGCGTCGGCCACGCTGAGGCGTACGGTGCCCCAACCGGGCGGCAGGTCGGCCTCGACGAGCGTGTCGACGAAACCGCTGCGGTCGGCGCGGGCCTCGTGTCGTACGCCACCGGCCTCGATCTGCACGGTGACGTGCTTGGCGGGCAGGGTCGTGAAACTGCGCCAGCCACGCACCTTGTCCAGCCGGCCCCGCTGACGGTTGTCCGGACGGCCCAGCAGCACCCGGCACATGACGCGTACCCAACCGGGACGGCCGTAGCCCGTGTAGGCGACGATGTTCATCCGCCAGCCGGTGCGGCGCAGCCGACGCTCCACGAGCTGGTGCACGGCGTCTTCGATTCGCGCGGCCCGGTGCAGATTCGGCACGGCCAGTTCGCCGGCGGGAGTGGGTGGCACCCGCCAACCCTGCCACAGGTCGACGCCGACGGCCACGCGAGCGGGTCCGAACCGCAGCCCGCCAGCCAGGCCGGACTGGGCCGAAGCGGCCCGACCGGCCCACGGTCCGTGAAACACTCCGGTCGGGACGACGACGGGGGCGTGGTCGTGTCGCATCCAGAGCAGCACCGCGGGCGGTGGCGTCCGCGACTCGACCGGCCGGCGCTCGTCGCGCTGGTGTTCGGGCTGGTCGGTGTCGGGTACCGGCTGGTCCTGACGCTGTACACCGTGCCGGTGTCGAACAGCGACGAGGCGACCTTCGGGCTGGCCGCCCTGCACATCGGGCAGGGCCGCGAGCGTCCGGTCTTCCTTTACGGCCAGCACTACATGGGGATGCTGGAGTCGTACCTGGCCGCGCCTCTGCTCGCGGTGGCGGGGCCGAGCTGGCCGGTGCTGCGGCTACCGATGCTCGCCCTGTACGCGGTCTTCCTCTACCTCGTGTACCGGCTCACCCGTCGGCTCTACCCGCCGTGGTTCGCCGTCCTCGTGGTCGGTCTGCTGGCGCTGGGCCCGGAGCGGGTGGTGCGCGACCAGCTCACCGTGGTCGGGGGTCGGCCGGAGGTCAAGCCGGCGGTGCTGCTGATGCTGCTGATCACCGTGGGGCTGGCCGCCGGGTCGGTGCGCCACCGTCGACTGGCGTTCGCGCTGTTCGGGTTGCTGGCCGGGCTGGCCGCCTGGTCGGACTGGCTGATCCTGCCGTACCTCGCGGTCGCCGCGTCGGCCCTGGTCTGGGCGGTGCGGCGGGAGCTGTTCGGCTGGGCCGGGCTGCTGCTGGTGGCGGGTTTCGTGGTCGGGGTCGCGCCGATGATCGTCGACAACCTGCGCGCCGGGCCGGGTGAGGACTCGCTGACGGTGTTCCGGGAGGTCAGCACCAAGGCCGGCCCGCTGCCGCCATGGTCCGACCGGATTCGGGGCGGCCTGCTGGAGGGGGTGCCGCTGGCGCACGGGCTCTGCCCGGTCGACGGCTGCGGCCGGGGGCAGCAGTGGTTCGGACTGCTCTACCCGGCGCTGCTGGTGGCCGCCGCGGCGCTGGCGCTCGTCGCGTACCGCCGGGCCGCCGGCACGCCACCCGCCGAGAGCACGCCACGGGCCGCGCGGGTCGGGCCGGTCGTGCAGCTCGCGCTCGTCGTCGGCGCGGCGTTGACCCTCCTGTCGTACGTGCGCAGCCCGCTCGCCGCGACCAGCCCACTGGACAACGCCCGGTACCTGTCGGTGCTGCAACTGTCGCTGCCGGCGGTGCTCTGGCCGCTCTGGGCGGTGGCCGTGGCCTGCTGGCGGGGCACGGTGGGCGCCCTCGGCCGGCTGACCGGCGCGCTGGCCACCGCCGCGCTGGCGGCGCTGGCCACGACGACTCTGGTGGTCACCGTGCTCTTCGCGACCAGCGGCACGGCCGCGTCGCGGACCGAGGAGCGCCAGGCCCGGGAACTGGCCTCCGCGCTGCGCGCCGACGGACCCCACGAGGTGTACGGGGACTACTGGACCTGCAACCGGCTCATCTTCAACACGGACGAGACGGTGGTCTGCGGAGTGCTCGACGGCAATCTGTCCCCCGGGCAGAACCGCTACCGGCCGTACTGGCGGCAGGTCGGGCGGGCCGCGCGGCCGGGTTACGTGGTGGAGATCGACTCGCCGATGGACCGGCGGCTGCGCCGGCTGCTCGCCGACCGGCATGAGGCCGCCCCGGTACGTGAGGTGGGCGGCTATCGCGTGTACCACCCCGACACCCCGGTGCGGCCGTGGCGCTGACGACGGGTCGTACGCTGGCCGGGCCGCCTCCGTACCCGTTCGAGGAGACCCGATGCTCATCCTGCTGCCGCCCTCGGAGGGCAAGGCCGACGCCGGCACCGGGCGGCGGTGGACGCCGGACAGGCTCTCGCTGCCGGAGCTGAACCCGGCCCGCGAGCGGGTGCTCGACGCGCTCGTGGCGCTCAGCGCGGGGCCCGACGAGGAGGCCGCGCTGACCGCGCTCGGGCTCAGCGACGGTCAGCGCGGCGAGTTGCGGCGCAACGCCCGGCTGCGGGAGGCGGCCACCGCGCCGGCCGAGCGGCTCTACACGGGCGTGGTCTACGAGGCGCTGGAGCTGGCCACGCTCCCGTCGACGGCGCTGCGGGCGGCCCGCCGGTCGATCCTCATCAGTTCCGGGCTGTGGGGCGCGGTACGTCTCGCCGACCGGATTCCGCCCTACCGCTGCCCGATCGGGGCCCGCCTACCGGGCGTCGGGGCGCTGTCGACGTACTGGCGCCGGGAGCTGCCGTCGGTCCTCGCCGGCGCGGCCGGTCGGGGCCCGGTGCTGGACCTGCGCTCCGGCGCGTACGCGGCCACCTGGACTCCGCGCGGTGAGCTGGCCGAGCGGACGGTCACCGTGCGGGTGCTGCACGAGCGGGAGGTCGACGGTGTGCCCGTCCGCTCGGTCGTGAGCCACTTCAACAAGGCGACCAAGGGGCGTCTGGTGCGTGACCTGCTCCTGGCCGGCGTCAAGCCGCGTACCGCCCGGGAGCTGATCGGCACCCTGCGCGAGCTGAAGCACACCGTGGTGGAGGAACCGGCCGCCGCCGGCCGGGTACGGCAGGTGGATCTCGTGGTCACCGACCTGTAGCGGCGCGCAAGCCGCAAGATTTGCTCAAGGCTGGGCGGGACACGTTCCGTAACGGCCGCGCAGGGGCCACGGTAGGGGAACCCAGACTCCGGCAAAGGAGCCTCCGTTGGCCCTAGATCCCGCCCTGCTCGACAGGCCCCGCTCGCCGTCGACGCCCCCTCCGCTGGACTGGCTGACCCTGGGCGACGCGTTCGAGGCGGCCTGCCTGCTGCGTTGCACGGCGCCCCCGGCGGGTGCCCGGCCGATCGCCGCGCTGCCGTCACACGCGCCGGGAGTCGAGTTCAACCGGGAGGACGCCGCGCAGCGGATGCGACAGCTGCTCGCGCGCCTCGACATCCCGGTCACCCAGGAGGTCACGGTCGGCGGACTGCGCCGCCGATACGAGGTGCACCGGCTCTGGGTGCCGCCGGAGCACCGGGGCGCGTACGCCCGGCTGGTGGACGCGGGCTGGTGGCAGGGGCGTCGGGAGCTGCTGGGCGGTCCGGTGCCGGGCGCGTCGCCGGCCCGCCGCCGGTGGACGTCCCGCCTCGCGGCGGCGGCGTGGAGGTCGGCGCTGCTGGCCGGCGGACGACACGTGCGGCGGCACATCCTCGGCGTCCGGCTCACCGACCGGGAGTTGGCCGCCGTGCTGATCCGCGGCGCGGCAGTGCTCGACGTGCCGGCTGTACTCCGCCCCGGCACCGGCTGTTTCCTGGTCAGCGTCGCCGACGGGCCGGACCGTGAGCGCATCCTGCGCAGCGCGTCGACGGAGCCGGCGCGCGGCGCGGTATCGGAGCCGGGCCGCCGACCGGCCTGCTGAGCGAGGCTCGGCCCCACCTGCCCCGAGGTACTGACGGGTACGGGCTTGCGCCCGCCCGCCGGAGCGCGCACAGTGCAGCGCGTGAGTCGTACCTCGTCGGATCGGGCCGGTCGGTGCCGCGCGGGGGCGGCGGCGCTGGCGCTGGTCGTGGCTCTGACCGCCGCCGGCTGCCGTGACGACCCGGGCGAGCCGGTGGAGATCCGTATCGCCACCGGCAGCCCCACCGCCGTCTACTACGCGTTCGGACAGTCCCTCGCGACCATCCTCAACCGCGAACTGCCCGGGGTACGGGCCAGCGTGGTGATCACCGCGGCCTCGGCCGAGAACGTCCGCCTGGTCGGCTCGGGAGCGGCCGAGCTGGGTTTCACCCAGGCCGACGTGCTGCCCACCAGCCCGACGCAGAGCCTGCCGGTGGACGCGGTGGCCCGGGTGTACGACGACCAACTGCACCTGGTCACGACCGACGGCGGCCCGGTCCGTACGGTCGGCGACCTGCGCGGCCGACGGGTGTCGGTGGGGGCGGCCGGCTCCGGCACGGAGATCACCGCCACCCGACTGCTGGAGGTGGCCCGGCTCGGCGGTGACGCGGTACGCCGGGAACGCCTCAACCTGGACGACTCGGTGGCCGCTCTGCGCTCGGGACGCATCGACGCGTTCTTCTTCTCCGGTGGTCTGCCGGTACGCGGCATCGTGGAGCTGGCCGGACGCAGCGCCACCCGGATCGTCGACCTGGGCGAGTGGACGGAACCGCTGCGCGCCCGCTACGGGCAGGTCTACGTCTCCCGGGACATCCCCCGCTCGGTGTACGGCATGAACCCGGTGACGACGGTCGCCGACCCGAACTACCTGATCGTGCGCGCCAACCTGCCCGAGCCGCTGGTCCGGGACGTGACCCGGCTGTTGATGGAACGTCGGGCGGAGCTGGGCGCGGCGCATCCGGCGGCGGGACGGATGAGTCCCCGCTCGGCGATCGCCACCGCTCCGCTGCCGCTGCACCCGGGGGCCGCCGCCTGGTACCGCGCCGCCAAGCCCTGAGCCGCTGGATGACGACCGCCGCGGCCCGCTCCGCCGGGGGCCGTCAGCGCGCCGGGGCGGGCCGCCGTTCTGTGCTTGGCTCCTCGTCGGCCGACTCCTCGTCGGCCGACTCCGTGGCCGGTTCCGGCGCGGGGAACCACAGGCCGGCGACCAGCCCGCGCGGTGTGCCCGCACGCATCGTGAGCCGGCCGTCGGAGGCGTCCACCAGCACGGCGGCGATGGTCAGGCCGAGCCCGGCGCCGTCGACGTTCTGCGCGTCCGGGGCGCGCCAGAACCGCTCGGTGGCCTGGCCGAGTTGACTCTCGGTCATGCCCGGGCCGGTGTCGCGCACCTCCAGCACCACCCCGTCGTCGCGCCGTGCCACGGTCACCGTCACCGCGCCGCCGGCCCCGCTGAACTTCACCGCGTTGTCGATCAGGGCGTCCAGCGCCTGGTCGACGGCTGTCGGTACGGTCCGCGCGTACGCCGGGGCGTCGCTCGTGGCGAGGCGCAGCGCGACCGACCGGTGCCGGGCCAGCGGCGCCCACGCGGACACCCGGGAGGCCGCCACGGCGGCGGCGTCCACGGTGACCCGCTCGTTCTCCTCACGCTCGGCGCGGGCCAGGGTGAGCAGCGCGTCGAGCACCAGCGCCAACCGGTCGGTCTCCTCCAACGCCAACCGGTGCTCGGAGCGCCCGTCCGCGTCGGTCAGGCTGGGACCCAGTTCCTCGACCCGCAGCCGCAACGCCGTGAGCGGATTGCGCAGCTGGTGGCTGGCGTGTGCGACGAACGCGCGCTGCCGGTCCATCACGTCGGAGACCACGTCGGCCATGTGGTTGAAGCTGGCCGCGAGACGGCGCAGCTCCGGCGGCCCGAGTCGGTGCTGCACGCGCGCGCTCCGGTCGCCCTCGGCGATCTCGTGGGTGACCGCGTCCAGCTCGGTGACCGGCCGCAGCACCCAGCCGGCCAGTCCGAACGCGGTGAGCACGCAGGCCAGCACGACGAGCAGGCCGGCCAGGGTGAGCAGCAGCCACCAGGTGGTCACGGCCCGGCGTATCTCGTCGGCCGGCGTCACGATCACCACCGCGCCGAGGACCTCCCCGCCGTCGTTGATGGGCACCGCCACCACCACCGGGCCGGCGGACCACGGCCAGATCGATTCCGGCGCGCTGCTCTGCTGGCCGGACAGCGCGACGTCCAGCACCGTGGCGGTCCCCGAGGACTGCCAGCTCGCCGAGTCCACGACGATGCCCCGGTCCCGGTCGACGACCGCCGCGCCGATCCCGTACAGCTCGTCGTAGCTGCGCAGCTCCGCGCCGATCGGCCCGGGTTCGCCGCCGCGCAGCGCCGGCCCGGCCAGCGAGGCGAACCGGGTGGCGTCCGCGAGCCGGTCGGCGCGTACGCGTTCGGTCTCCCGGCTGGCCAGGGTGACGGCGAGAGGGCTCTCCAACGCGACGAGGACGAGCACCATCAGCAGCAGGTAACTGATCACCAGTCGGCGGCGCACGGCGACCCCTCACGCATCGCGCAGCCGGTAGCCGACACCACGGACGGTCTCCACCAGGCGCGCGTCGCCCAGCTTGCCGCGCAACGACCCGACGTGCACCTCGACCGTGTGCGGGTCGGCCCAGGTGGTGCCCCAGGCGTCGAGCAGGATGCGGTCGCGGGGCACCGCCACTCCCGGCTGGCGGGCCAGCGACAGCAGGACGTCGAACTCCTTGCGGGTCAGCGTCACCGCGCGCCCCGCCACCGTCACCGTGCGGGCGGGCACGTCGATGCGCACCGTCCCCGCCTCGATCAGGTGCCGCTCGGGGGCGGCGTTCGCGGCGCGCCGCAGCACCGCCTCGATCCGGGCCTGCAACTCCACCATCGAGAACGGTTTGACCACGTAGTCGTCCGCGCCCAGGCGCAGCCCGAGCACCCGGTCGCGCTCCTCACCCCGCGCGGTGACCGCGATGATGCCGAGCTGGCTGCTGCGTCGGCGTAGTTCCCGACACACCTCGGTGCCATCGCCGTCGGGCAGGGTCAGATCGAGTAGCACCAGGTCGCAGGGGGCGGCGGAGAGCGCGGCGGCGACGGTGGCCGCGTGCTCGACCTGGTAGCCGCGGCGGGTCAGGGCGGAGGAGAGCGCAGCGGCCACCCGGCGGTCGTCCTCCACCAGCAGGATCCGCACCGTGCCCCCATCCGTCGCAGCCGTCCTGCGAATGGTGGCAGAAGGGTGCCGCGAGCGGGAGGGCCGGTCTGCTACAGACCAAAGACGTCGTCGGCGACCGCGTCGCGGACGCCGTCGGTGAAGCCCCGGAAACCGGGGTCGTCGTGCTTGGCGGGCACGCTCGTGACGTTGACACCGCTGGCCTGCGTGACGGCGTCGACCAGGGGCGGGAAGTCGATCTCGGCGTCGTCGAAGGCGTCGTCGTCCGCCTCGGCCAGGTTGATCACGTGCTGCACGTCGTCGGACGGGGTGTCCGGGTCCTCGGCCCACTCGCCGCCGGCCCGGTAGCACTCGTCGTACAGCCCGCGCTGGGTGTCGGTCCAGTCGTCGTCGTAGCTCGCCATCGTCCATCCCCTCCCGGCCGCTCCACCTGAGCATGCCGGGCGGTGGCCGGCGTCGGCGGCGGTACGGCCGAAACGCAGGCGACGTAGTCTGCGGAGGTGATCTACAAGCTGTTGCCGACCGTCGAGTGGGACGACGCCCGGGCCGCCGGAGTCGTCGCCGGCTCGGCCGTGGACCGCCAGGACGGCTTCATCCACCTGTCCGCCGCCGACCAGGTGGTGGAGACGGCCCGCCGGCACTTCTCCGGCGCCACCGGTCTCACCCTGCTCGGGGTGGACGAGGAGCGGCTGGCCGACGCCCTGCGCTGGGAACCCTCACGCGGGGGGCAGCTCTTTCCGCACCTGTACGGGCCGCTGCCGCTGAGCGCCGTGGTGACCGCGCGGGCGTTGCCGGCGGACAGTCCGGTCGCCGACGCGGTCGCCGCCCTGCTCGACTGAGCCGCACCGACGGCACCGACACGACCGCGCCCGGTCCGACGGGTGTCGGGCCGGGCGCGGGACGTGGTGCGCGGGTCAGCGGCAGAGCCGGGTGATCTCCTCGGCGAACCGGTCCATCGGGTTGGCCTCCGCCGGCCCCAGCAGGTACGTCTTCAGGTCGCGGCGCGCCTCGGTCATCGGGTCGTCGCCGACCCGGGTCACCGCCACGATCTTCTCCAGCTCACCGCAGTCGGCCGAGAGCAGGTACGCGGCCCGCGCGGTCGGGTACTCCCGGCGGAACTCGTCCTCCGGCAGGCCGGACGGGTTCGCCACCACGTACGGCCGCTGGCTCTGCACGAAGTCCGAGACCACACTGGACACGTCGCTGATCAGCAGGTCGGTCTGGTCGAAGCAGTCGAACAGCGCGGGCGTGCGGCCGGTCACCACCAGGTGGTCCGTACCGTCCAGGGACGCCGCGTTGGGGTCGCCGCCGGCGGCCCGGATCGCCTCGACGATGCGCTCGTGCACGGCCCGGGCGGCCTTCGACCGTGAGCCGGTGAGCGGGTGCGGCTTGTAGACCAGACGCACCCGGGGACTGGTGGCCAGCAGACCCTTGACGATCCGCTCACCCATCAGCACCAGCGAGGTGTGGTACGGGTCGTCGTCGAGCCAGCCCTCCCAGGTGGGCGCGTAGAGCACGGTGAACGGACGGTCCACCGACTCGGCTCCGAAGGTGTGCACGCCGGCCAATTGCGGCCGGCCGATCTCCACGATGTCCTGGTCGAGCACGCCCACCGCGGCGCGGGCGTACCGCTCACGCCCGGCCAGGCCGGCGACCCAGACCTCGTCGTACACCTTGCTGTAGGGGTTGACGCTTGCCTGCTTGTCGCTGTCGCCGTGCCCCACGAAGACGTGCTTCATGCCGGGCTCGCGCAGCATGTGGATGTTGGCGCCGACGTTCGCGGCGTAGAGGGCCGCGCGGACGCTGCCGAGTTCGAGGTTCATGAAGTCCACCCCGGCCGGTACGCAGATCACCGGCAGACGGGTGTCGGCCAGCTCGGCGAACGCCTCCCGGCTGCGCATCAGCACCACCGCACGCTGGTTCAGCGCCTCGGTCGGCGCGAGCCACATGTTGGCCTGGTAGACGTCCTTGGCCGGGCCGGCGAAGTAGAGCGCCACCTCGGGCCGGTACGTGTCGAGCCAGCGCTGCACTGCCGGCATCAGCGGACCCTGGCCGGAGCCACGACCACGCAGCCAGGTCACGGCGATGATCGCGCCCACCACCGCGGTCGTCGCCACCGTCACCGCGGCGGCGACGAAGTACGGCGTCGGCTCGTGCCGCACCGCGGCGACCACCGCGGCCGGGACCAGCAACAGGTTGAGCAGAGGCATCCGCTCACCCGCGACCGCCGCCGCCCAGGCCGGCGGGCGGGGGGCCGAGCGCAGGGGGCCCAGCTCGATGTTGCGCACCAGGGCGGACTGCGGGTTACGACGGTCGATCATGGTGGAGAGCGCGCCGGCGAAGACGGAGACGACCCACACCGCCGCCGGCAGGATCAGCAGCAGGCTCAGCTCGGTGCCGTCGAGGGCGACCTCCGCGGCGACCAGCAGCACGGCCGCCAGGTCCCGGGTCAACTGCCGGTACGCCCAGTGCAGACCGACCTTCTCCAGCAGCACCTGCGACGGCGGGGACCAGCGGGCCACGGCGAACTCGCCCACCACCGCCGCCAGTCCGGCAACGGCGAACAACGCGACCCAGCCGAAGGCGCCTGCGACGAGCATGACCAGGTAGGCCAGCACCAGCAGCGCGCTGCGGGCGGCCACTCCGATGCGTCCTGTCAACGTGCCGAACAACGAGTTCGCTCCCTACTAGATCGTTTGCGGGCAGGGCCCGAGGTCGTCGCGGCGTCACCGCACGTGGCCAGGCGGGGAGTCGAGGCCTTCCGCAGTCGCCATGAGCGACCTTTCCGGAGCTGGATCGCCGCCGATCCGGCAGCCTGTTCCGATGTCCGAACTCCCGCTCCACGGCTGAATGGCGGGAAACGATCTCCCACGTGCCGCTCGTACACATGCGACCTTAACGCGAGGGGTCACCGAGCTACCGCTCGGGTATCAGAACCCTTTCCGGTCAGAACACGCCGCTGCTCAGCGTTCGACGAGCCCTCACCCGCGACGGAAGCAGGTCATCGCTCCCGGGCGCTTACGGGTGGCGAACTGCTCGAAGCCCAACGTCGGAGCCAGCTCACGGGCCACCTGGTTGCTCGAGTAGACGCAGATCGTGGTGACGTCGAGCCGCTCGATCGCCCCGGCCAGCTCGGGCACCGGCGCGAGGTCGGTCCTGCCGTTGGCCAGTGCAACCAACTTCAACCGATCCTGGACGAACGGCGTGTTCATCCCGTAGTCGGGCAGGTAACGGTCGTTCGGGCTGACCACGCGCATCCTGCTGGTGACCATCGGGGCGGTGTGCATGAGGGTGGACGGGGCCAGCACCACGCCGTCGGGCCGATCGAGCCGGGCCATCCAGAAGACGATCGTCTTGCGCTGCTGAGGCAACTTCCAGACGGGCTGCTCGTGCACCGCGACGTAACTCTTCGGCGACCACATGGGTGTGCCCAGGATGGCGAAGCCGGCGACTAGCGCCAGTGCGATCGCGACGCTGCCGAACACCCGCAGGCGCGGCAGGTCGACGGTGCACAGGATCCCGATCACCGCCGGGAGGGCGAACATCCACGGCGTCCGCCAGAGCACGACACCGATGCCGGTCAGGCTGTTGATCAGCTCGAGGACGCCGGGGAAGAGCAGGACGCTCATCGCCAGCGTGCTGCCCGCGACGAGCAGTTGGGGCGTCCGACGGCGAGCGATAAGGGGGCCGAGCCAGAGAGCCAGGCCACCGATCACGCCGAGCACACCGAACAAAACGGTCCGCCGGTAGGTGATTTCGGCGTCGTAGAAGGCCGCGGCCGCGTTCTCGGTGATAGGGCCTGCGGTGAGCCGCGACCAGATGGTCGCGCCGACGGGGTAGACCAGCGCCGCCGCCCCGGCCAGTAGCGCGTCCCGCCATCGCCCGACGACGATCATCGCGAACATCGCGCCGCCGACCAGCAGCGGAAGGACGATGGCAGAGGTGGTGCTGAGGCCGGTGGCCACGATGGAGAGCGCGGCGATGAGAATCAGCCCGCGACAGGACCGCGAGTCGAACCAGTCGGTCAGGTAGACCCACATAAGCGGCACCACGGCCGCCACAAACATGGTCTTGCCCTGGTGAAGCCGCGTCAGGTGGAAGGTGCCCAGGGCCGCGTCCTGCCCGGCGACCAGGTAGAGATAGGCCACGGCAACGGTGAAGGCGAGTGCGGCACGGCCCGGCGCCCATCGCTGCACCAGCCGCCACAGAGCCAGCACCGCCAGTACGGACATGACCGGCATCACGATGTACCAGGTGGCGGACGCCGCGTGCAGGCCGAAGACATGGGCGAAGGCGCCGTAGAAGACCTCGATCGAGGGCACCGGCGGCTGCGAGTTCATCGCGGGCGCGACGCCGTCGGTGAACAGGAAGTCCCGCAGCGGCACCTGGTTGCGTTCGGCGACCCAGACCGACTTGCCGACGAAGAAGGCGTCGTCGACGGAGTTCCGGGCGAAGAAGAGCCCGGACACGGCGGCCAGCACGGCGACGATCAGGGCGTACGCCGACGACAGGGGGGACGCGGCGGCCGCCGGGGCGACTCGCGCTGGCGTGGTGAGCCAACGACCCCGGGCGAGCAACAGGGCTCCCACCCCGGCGAGGGCCCCGAAGCCACCCGGGATCCACCAGGGGATACCTGCGCCGATGCCGTCATCCGCGGCGGTCAGCCCTGCCGTGACGGCGGCGACGGTGCCGGCGCCGAGCACCACGGCTAGGAGAGGACGCGAATACGCGTAGGTGGCGTCCTCCGCGGTCTCCTGCTGCACGGCATCGGCGGCGGCCGACGGCTGGACCCGGCGGCGGTGCCCCAGCCACGCGCCGAACGCGACCACACAGCCGACAACCCAGATCAGGAACGTCGTCGCCGGGGCCAGGTTGATCAGGAACGCCAGGTGGTACATGACGGTCCAGAGCGCGAACGCCAGTACGCCAGCATCGGTGAGCAGCGTCGGCGCCGCGGCCACGAGGGCGCGCAGTCGCGCTCCGGTGGTTGGCCGAACCGAGTTGAGCTGCTGTCGCTCCGACTCTGGCCCGGCGTCCTTCGAGGTGGGCTCGGCGGGCGCGACGGCGACCTGTTCGACGTGGGGCACGGGACGTCCTTGTCGTCATACGAACGAATTCGGGAGAAACTGCGGGTCACACCTGGGTGGCGAGATGGGGCGTCGCCACGGCGGGGGCCAGCCTAGCGGAATCGGTCAGAGCGCCACCTCGTCCGACGCGGCAGGAAAGGTCAACTGAGAGCCGAGGCGTCACGTTGACGCGAGACGGAGTTGGTCGCGCCCAGTCCGGCGGCCACCGATTCGACCAGGTTGTCCAGGTAGTTGTCGGTGAGCGGCAGCCGCGCGATGGCGAGTCGCCAGTAGAGCGGCCCGACGATGAGGTCGACGGCGGCGTCCGGGTCGGTGTCGGCGGGTAGCTCGCCGCGCTGCACGGCACGGGTGACCAGGCGACCGCCGATCTCCTGCTGGCGGGAGTGCAGCACCTGCCGCAGGGTCGCGTCGATGGCCGGGTTGCGGGCGGCCTCGGCCAGCAGGTCCGGGATGATCTGGGACGCCAGGGGGTGGCGCAGCGCGTGTGTCACGGCCTGGAACAGCAGCGCCAGATCGCCGCGCAGGCTGCCGGTGTCCAGCACCGGCAGCTTGCCGTGGGCCGCCGCGGCGACGATCTCCACCACCAGGTCGAGCTTCGAACTCCACCGGCGGTAGACCGCCGTCTTGCTGACGCCGGCCCGACGGGCCACCGCCTCGATGGAGAGCCGGCCGTAGCCGACCGCGGCGAGCTCCTGCATGAGCGCGCGCCGGATGGCCGAGGTGATCTCGTCGCGCAGCACCGCCGCGCCGGCCGGCACGCGCCTCTTTTCGGTCGTCACCGAGGACTCTTCTCGCAGGTCACGCCGGCTAGAATAGCGCAACGACGGTACGGTTGCGTCCCGACGTGTTTCGGACTACTGTCCACGCAGCGACGAGGCGACGTCCCGCGCACGCTTCCCACTAGGATTCCATCGTCGCGAGCAACCCGTCTGCACGAAAGATCGGAGCGCCATTTCCATGGCCACCACCGCGCTGGTCGACCCCGACACGGGCCTGACCCAGGCGCAGCTGGCCGCTCGGCACGGGCTACGGGTCGCTGGTGAGCGACCCACCCTCACCGAGTACAGCCGCCGACTCTGGGCCTACCGGCACTTCATCGCCGCGTACGCCAACGCCAAGCTTGTCGCCTCGTACAGCAACGCCAAGCTGGGCCAGCTCTGGCAGGTGCTCACCCCACTGACCAACGCCGCGGTCTACTACCTGATCTTCGGGGTGGTGCTGGCACAGAACAGCATCCCGAACTTCATCGCGTACCTGACGACGGGGTTGTTCATCTTCAACTTCACCCAGAGCGCGGTGCTGGCCGGCACCCAGTCGATCAGCAGCAACCTCGGGCTGATCCGGGCGCTGCACTTCCCCCGGGCCAGCCTGCCGCTGTCCACCACCATGACCCAGTTCCAGCAGCTGCTGGCCTCGATGGTCGTGCTGGTCGGCATCGTGCTGGTCACCGGTGAGCCGGTCACCTGGGACTGGCTGCTGCTGGTGCCGGCCCTGCTGCTGCAGGCGGTCTTCAACGCCGGCGTGGTGCTGCTGGTCGCCCGACTGGGTTCCAAGGCCAGCGACCTCAAGCAGGTCATGCCGTTCGTCATGCGCACCTGGATGTACGGCTCCGGCGTCCTCTACAGCGTCAGCCTCTTCGAGCGGCTGCCCGGCTGGGCGACGACGGTGGTCCAGTTCAACCCGCTGCTGGTCTACATCGAGCTGGCCCGGTACGCGCTGCTCGAGCAGGCGCCACTGCTCAACGAGTCGCTGACCCAGCTCTGGCTGGTCGCCGCCGGCTGGGCGCTGGTGGCCGGCATCGGCGGCTACCTCTACTTCTGGCGCGGCGAACAGGAGTACGGCCGTGGTTGATTCCCTGCCGGCCGCCGACGAGGCGACCGTCTCCCTGCCCGTGCTGACGTCGGAGCGGATCCCCACCGTGGTGGTGGACGACGCGCACATCATCTACCGGGTCCACCAGGGCGCGACAGGTGGCACCACCCCGGTCGCCGCGCTGCGGCGGCTGGTCAAGCGCACCAACGCGCCGAACGTGCGGGAGGTGCACGCGGTCAAGGGCGTGTCGTTCACCGCGTACCGGGGCGAGGCGATCGGGCTGATCGGCAGCAACGGCTCCGGCAAGTCCACGATCCTGCGGGCCATCGCCGGCCTGCTGCCGGTCAACCGGGGCGCGATCCACACCCAGGGGCAGCCGTCGCTGCTCGGGGTGAACGCGGCGCTGCTCAACGACCTCTCCGGCGAGCGCAACGTCGTCCTGGGGTGCCTGGCGATGGGCATGCACCCCGACGAGGTCGCCAAGCAGGCCGCGGGGATCATCGACTTCTCCGGCATCAACGAGCGGGGTGACTTCGCCAGCCTGCCGATGCGCACGTACTCGTCGGGCATGGCGGCTCGCCTGCGGTTCTCCATCGCCGCCGCGAAGAGGCACGACGTGCTGCTCATCGACGAGGCTCTCGCCACCGGCGACAAGGGTTTCCGCAAGCGCAGTGAGCAGCGCGTGCGTGAGCTGCGCGAGGGCGCCGGCACGGTGTTCCTGGTCAGCCACCAGCTCTCCTCCGTGCGCGACACCTGCGAACGGACGATCTGGCTGGAATCGGGCCTCATCCGGATGGACGGCCCCACCGACGAGGTCATCCGCGCATACGAGGCGTACGCGAACAGCAAGTAGAGTGCCGGCCAACCCCCGGCATCGACACGGCTACCAGGACCGCGTCGCCCGCGTTGGGGCGGCGCGGTCCGCGCGTTAAGGTTCATTCCGTCGCCGCTCGGGCGGAACCTTCCGTTAACGCAACCCTGAGAGTGAGGATCCGGCAATGACGCAGGACCAGACCACTGGCCCGGACGCCGCAACGGAGACCCCCGCACCGTGGCGGCCCGCGCGGACAGTGGCCGTGGTGCTGGCGGGCGGCACCGGAACCCGGCTGGGCCTCGGCATCCCCAAGCAGCTCCTGAAGATCGCCGGTAAGCCGATCATCGAGCACACGCTGGCGGTCTTCGAGTCCGCTCCGGAGATCGACGAGATCATCGTGCTGATGGCGAGCGGTCACCTCGAGGATGCCCAGCGGATCGTCGAGAAGGCCGGCCTGCGCAAGGTCACCAAGGTGATCGAGGGCGGCGACACCCGCAACGCGACCACCCGGATCGCGCTCGACGCCGTCGGTCCGGCCGACTGCAACATCCTCTTCCACGACGCCGTCCGTCCACTGCTCAGCGGCCGGATCGTCCGCGAGTGCGTGAACGCGCTGTGGACCTACTCCGCCGTCGACGTCGCCATCCCCTCCGCCGACACGATCGTCCAGGTGGACGAGAACGACTGCATCACCGACATCCCGGTGCGCTCCCGGCTGCGTCGGGGCCAGACCCCGCAGGCGTTCCGCTCCCCCACGATCCGCGAGGCGTACCGGATCGCCGAGGACGACCCCGACTTTGCCGCCACCGACGACTGTGGCGTGGTGCTGCGGTACCTGCCGGGTACCCCCATCAAGGTGATCGACGGCTCGGACGAGAACATCAAGGTCACCCACCCGGTCGACGTGCACCTGGCGGACAAGCTCTTCCAGCTCGCGGCGGCGCAGGCCCCCCGGCTCACCGACCACCGCAGCTACACCGAGGAGCTGACCGGCCGGACGATCGTGGTGTTCGGCGGCAGCTACGGGATCGGCCACGAGCTGACCGAACTGGCGCGGCGCTACGGCGCGCAGGTCTTCCCGTTCAGCCGGTCCACCACCGGCACGCACGTCGAGCGCGCCGAGGACGTCGAGGCCGCGCTGACGACCGCCTTCGAGGCGACCGGCCGCATCGACCACGTGGTGGTCACCGCCGGAATCCTGGAGAAGGGCGCCCTCGCCGAGATGGACGAGGAAACGATGGACCGGGTGTTGCAGGTCAACTTCGTCGGTCCGGTGACCATCGCCCGGCAGGCCCTTCCGTACCTGCAGCAGACCAAGGGTCAGCTGCTGCTCTACACCTCCAGCTCGTACACCCGGGGTCGGGCCCGCTACGCCCTCTACTCGTCCACCAAGGCCGCCCTGGTCAACCTGACGCAGGCGCTCGCCGACGAGTGGGCCGACGTCGGCGTACGGGTCAACTGCATCAACCCGGAGCGGACCGCCACCCCGATGCGCACGCGGGCGTTCGGCGAGGAGCCGGAGCACACCCTGCTGGCCGCGGAGGCCGTCGCCCAGTCCTCGCTTGACGTGTTGATCTCCGACCTGACCGGTCAGGTCATCGACGTACGCCGGGCACCCGGTGACGGGCCGTCCGTGCCGGCGCAGTCCGGCCCGGCCCGGTCCGAGGCGCCGGCCGCGGCGTCCGCGAACTGACGCCGACGGCACCGCGACACCGACGGCGGCGAACGGAGCAACATGCGTGGTGACCTGGTCCGCAAGCTGGCCGCCCGATGCCTCAGCACCGGGCTCGCGGTGCTGGCATTCGTCGTGCTGGCCCTCACCGGCGTCACCGGATGGGGGCTCGCGCTGGCCGTCGCCGCGCTGGCGGCGGCGGCCGTCGAGCAGCGGGTCCGGCCCGGCGCGGACCTGGTCGCCGAGACCGCGCTGATCGCCGCGGCGGTCCTCGTCGGCTACGCCCGTCGGCTCGACGACGGGTTCGATCCGGCGCTGGCCGCCACGGCCCTGGTCCTGCTGGGGCTGGTGCTGCTGGTGGGGCCGCTGCGCACCGCGGGCAACCTGGAGATCCGGGCGGCGAACCTGCCGGTACGCGCCTGGACTCCGCTGATCGCCGACCGGCTCGGCGTCGCCCTGCTGGGGCTGCTGGCGGTGGTGGCGGTCGCCGCCGCGCTGACCCTGCCGGCCGCCGTGGCGCTCGCCGCGAGCCTGCTGGTGGCCGCCGGCGCCGGGGCCGTCGCGTTGGACCTGGCCCGACGACGCTTCCGGCCGACCGCCGGCGGTGGGCAGGTGGCCCGCGCGCTGCGTCGGCACGAGCCGGAGTTCCTGCTCTACTTCTCCGCGCCACCCGGTTCGGAATACCAGGTCACCATGTGGCTGCCGTACCTCGAACGGATCGGCCGGCCCTTCCTGGTGTTGGTCCGCGAGCCGGAGTTCCTCGCGCCGCTCGCTGCGGCCACCGACGCGCCGGTGGTCTACTGCCCCACCCTGCGGGCGATGGACGAGGCGCTGGTGCCGAGCCTGCGGGCGGCCTTCTACGTCAACCACGGGGCGAAGAACAGCCACTGCATCCGGTTCACCCAGCTCACCCATGTGCAGCTGCACCACGGCGACAGCGACAAGGCGCCCAGCGCCAACCCGGTGTCGGGGATCTTCGACCGGATCTTCGTGGCCGGTCCGGCGGCGATCGACAGGTACGCCCGGGCCGGGGTGCAGATCCCGGCGGAGAAGTTCGTGGTGGTGGGCCGTCCCCAGGTGGAGTCGATCGAGGTACGCCAGGAGCCGACACGAGGGCTCGCCCACCCGACGGTGCTCTACACCCCGACCTGGACCGGGCACCACGCCGACGCCGACTACTGCTCGCTGCCGGTGGCCGAGGCGCTGCTGCGGAGGCTGGTGGAGCGCGGCGCGACGGTGATCCTGCGGGCGCACCCGTACACCGCGCAGAACCCGACGTCGGCCCGGCACCTGAGCCGGCTCACCGAGCTGCTGGCCGCCGACCGGGCGCGCAGCGGGCGGCAGCACGTCACCGGGGCGGCGGCCCGGGAGCTGAGCCTGACCGAGTGCGTCAACCGCTCGGACGCGCTGATCTCCGACGTCTCCGGGGTGATCTCGGACTACCTCTACTCCGGCAAGCCGTACGCGGTCACCGACATGGGCGACGAGGGTGACCGGTTCACCGAGCGCTTTCCACTGGCCGGGTCGGGCTACGTGCTGCGGCGCGACATGTCCAACGTGGACGTCGTACTCACGGCCCTGCTGGACACCGACCCGCTGGCCGACGCACGCTGGGTCACCCGCCGCCGCTACCTGGGCGACTTCCCGGCCGAGTCGTACGCCGAGGGTTTCCTGACCGCGGCCCGCCGGGAGCTGACGTCGGCGCGGGAACTGCCCGCGCCCGCACCCGCCTAGCGGTACGGCTCCAGCAGCTCCAGCACCGCCGCCGGGTCCTCCAGATGGGCGTTGTGCCCGAGGCCGGGCAGCGTGACGACCGGTACCCCATACTCCTTGAGCTGCGCGTCGGTGACCATCGGGTCGTGCTCCCCGCGCGCCAGCACCACCGGCACGTCGGTGGCGGCCAACAGCCCGGCCAGGTCGGGCTCGCCGACGGCGAACGCGCTCGTGTCCATCGCGAGCCGCCAGCGGCCGTCGACCTGACGCAGGCCGGCGTCCACCATCGGGTGGTCCGGTGCGACGAGGCCGGCGAGACCGGCGACCCGCAGGTAGCGGCGGGCGGCCTCGGTGCGGGTGGCGTACCAGCCCACCGGACGGGCTGCCAGCTCCGCCGCACGGGTCAGCTCCGTGGGTGACCAGACCGCCTTGATGCCCAGCCCCACCACCGCGTCCACCGGCAGTCCGGCGGCGCGGGCCGCCAGCGCCACGCCGACCACACCACCGAGCGAGTGCCCGAGGACGACGAGGCGGTCGTCGGGGGTCAGGCCCTGCGCGACCCGCTGGGCGAAACCCTCGAAGGAGTACGACGGCAGTGGCGCCGACCAGCCGTGGCCGGCGAGGTCGGGTGCCGACCACCGCCCGGGCCAGTGCTGTTCCAGAAGTGGTGCCCAGGGCAGCCACACGTCACCTGTCGCCCCCATGCCGTGCAGCAGCAACAGGATCGGCTCACGGCCGGCTTGACCACCCGGTTCTTCCGCCACGGCCGCAGTCTCCCACGGTTCGCCGCCCGGTACGAGAGCCGTTCAGCGGCGGTCGCCGCCCGGCAACGAAGACGCCGCGGGCGCCGGCCCCTCGTGGGGACGCGGCGCCCGCGGCGTCGTGGGGTGTCCGCCTGGATCAGGCGGAGTAGCCCCGGCTGGTGATCCAGTTGGCCAGGTCGATCGTGGTGACCCAGTACGCCGGGTCGGCCGGGTTCGCCGAGTCGGCGATCCGCACGGTCCGGCCGTTGTCCTTGTAGCCCACGACGGCGATGTAGTGCCCGCCGCCGTAGGAGTGCCAACCGCCGTCGGTGTCGGTGGCGTCGCCGACGACGTTGGCCACCACGCCCCGGCCGTCGGTGATGGCCTTGACGACGTCGGCCGCAAGGCGGTCGATCTGGGCCGGGCTGGGCGCGCCCTCGAACATGCGGGTGCGGTACGGGGAGCCCTTCACCTCGGCGTTGAGCACCCGGGTGGTGTCCTCAGCCGAGTTGGTGCCCATCTCGGTGGTGCCCAGCTCGGCACCCAGCTCCTCCTGCGTACGGTCGATGCCGCTGGCGCTCAGGGCGTTGCGGGTGGCCGCCGGGCCGCAGTTGTAGTACGTGTTCTGCGCCTCGTAGTCGTAGTCGAGCACCTTGGTCGCGGGCGGCTTCGGCGGCGTCGGCTTACGGGTGAGGTCCGGGTTGCTCGTGGCCTTCGCGGCGGGCGACGCGGCACTGGTGGCCGGGGCGGCGGTGCTCGGCGCGGTGCTCGGCGACGGGGCCGCGGACCGGACCTCGCCACGGGAGGCGACGGTGTCACTGCGCATCTCGGCGACCGTGGTCGGCGTGTGCTGGCCGGCCGGGGCGTCGGCGGCGCCGGCGACCAGGGCGCCGGTGGTGGTGGCGATCGCGAGGGCCGCGGCGGAGGCGGCGACGATCTGGTACGGGCGCTCGGTCGCGAGACGACGGAGCTGGCGCTTCAGGGTGTGCTTCACGAGGTCCTCCACGGTTCGGGGGGTGAGCGGCACACCGGGGCTCGGCCGGTATCCGGGCAGGCGCCAGCGCGCGGGCCGTGGCCCGCGGATGGTGGACCGCTCAGGGGAACACCCGGCACGGCCGGGCGGGAAAGGCGGTGACCCTGGGGGTCAGCTCACCGTCACGAGGCGGATGAGCGGGGACACCGCGACGCCGTGGAGGCGGGGGAACAACTGTGGGGTCGAGGGGTGCTGCACGAGGATGGAACTCCTTCCGTCACCGCCTACCGGGTTAGCTGACGGATTCGGGCGGGAAGATCGCCCTACCGCGGGCCGTGGCTCGCGGATTCACCCCGGACTTACTGTGGGTCCCCGGTTCGTTGATCACGATTGAGCGGGTCGGCGCGGCGTCGCCTCCTGCGATCGGTTACCGCACCGGACGGGACGACAGTACTGGCCGGTGGGCACTCTGCCAAGCCGCGCCCACCTGCGTAAACATCGATTAGCCCCGCAATTTCTGCGCGTCTTGCCGCTGACGTGACTCGATGGGACAACCGGTTCCGCCGGGACCTGTGGGCGACAACCGGACAGGCCGCCGACAACGCCGCCGCAATGCCAGGAACAATGGCCCCCGATGATGCCGGTCGCCCGATTCCGCCGCCGGTGGCGCGCCTCACATAACGGATCGGGCTCAACCCGCCCGAGCCGGACGCCAGCGCGCCACGACTGCCGTACGGGACGCCCGCGTCGCCGTACGCCGTGACCGTGCCGGGCCCGGCCGCGACCGCACCGCCGCCGCGTACGCCTCCTCGGCGAGGGTGCGCGCCGACTCGGCGGCCACCTCCGCGTCCCGCCAGGCCGACCGCTCCCGCTGCACGGCCCCCCGGTGCTCCGCCAGCCTCGCGTCACGGATCGCCCGGACGAGCAGCACCTCCTGCTCCACCGGGTGTCGGCGGGGGTCCCAGCCACGCCGGTGCCCGAACACGTCACCGAGCTGCGCCATGGTCAGCTCCCCGCGCCAGTACGCCGCCATCGCGGCTCGGTGCAGATAGCGCTCCCGGGCCGCGTACTCGCCGGGGGTGTGCGGGGTCCGGGGAGTCGGCAACGCCCCTGCGGTGGCGACCCGGCGGGCCGCGGTGTCCGCCTCGTCGTACGCCGTCCACGCCTGCTGCGCCTCGTCCTGAGCGACCAGCCAGTCAGCGCGACGGCGTCGGGCGGTCCGCGCCGCTCGGGCGGCGGCGACGGCCACCTCCTCGGCGTACCGGCGCAGGTCGGCGATCTCCGCGGCGGCCAGCTCGCGGGCGGTGGGGGTCGGCGGCGTCGGGTCGGCCGCCGGCGAGTCCCGCTCCGGGCGGGCCACCAGTACGGCGAGGACCGTCAGCGCCAGCAGGAACAGGGCCGACCAGATGGCGGCGGCCTGGGGCACCTCGGTCAGGAACTGGTAGAAGACGACGGTTTCCATGGTCGGCTCCTCGGCATGAGCACGTCAGCGATGGGATGCCGCACGGCGAGGGTGCGGGCGGTGTGTCGTCAGGTGCGGTGGCGGGGCGCTCAGGTCGACGGCAGGCCCGTGGGCCCAATGGTCGGCCTGGGGGTCCGGTGGCCGGGTAGAGACCGGCGTCTGGCATACGACTCGGCGCTCGCCGGACGGCGTGACGCCCCGCCTGTGACCCGCTAGGCCGGCGGCGCTCGGGAGGCTCGGCTGGCCGGGCCGGCGGCTCGGAGCGAGGGCTCAGCGGCCGTGCGGGCCTGGTTGCCGGCCACCGGCGGGCCTGGCAGGACGGCCAAGGCATCCTTCAGCGCAGGCTGCGGGTCGACGGACCGCGCCGGCCCGGCGTCGGCCCGCGCCCCGGCGACCGGGTCCCCGCCGGCGTGCTGGGCAGCGGCCCGGCCGGAGAGAGCCGCGCGGTCGGTGACGGCGCGGTCGGTGAGGGCCGCGATCGACGGTCCGAGCGGCTCCGCGAGGGCGAGCGACCCGATGGTGGGCGGCGGGGCCGCTGCGGCCGATGCCGGCAGCAGCGCCGGGGCCGCGCCCAGGGCGAGCGACAGCACGGCGAGGCTGGTCAGCACCCGTGCCGCCCAGCGCGCCACCCACCACAGGGGACAGGTGAGCGCGACCGGGAGCACGTCCTCACGCTACCGTCGGGACCGCCCGGACGCATCGGCGACGGGCGTGTCGGCCCGCGCCGCGCCGACCCCGTCCGACCAGCGTGGACATGGTGGCGTGAGAGCCGGCTCTGGTGGGTGCCACCGCGCCCGTCAAGATCGTGCTCGATCGTTGATGTAGTGGCCTCAGTCGGCTCACGAGACCACTACAACCGGGATCGAGTGCGATCTTGCGCGGGCGCGCGGGCGGATTCGCCGGGGACGTCGGGGTCGACGCCTCCGGTCTCCGGGGCGCGCTGGTGGGGGACGATCGGCGCTCGACGAGTACGGCGCGGCGCGAGCCGGCGCATCATCGGCGTCTCGACGTAGCGGTGCAACAACCCGGCGAGCACCAGGTTCACAAGCAGGAACCCGAGCACCACCGCGGGCCCCTGCCAGCCCCGGAAGCCGGTCCCCCAGTCGCCACTGAGCCGGAGCACGCTGGTCATCACCAGCACGTGCACCAGATAGAACGCAAAGGAGACCTCGCCGAGCCAGACCAGCGGACGCGAGCGCCACGGCGAGCGCCGGTTCCGCACGTCGGCGTCGGCGGCGGCGGTGATCACCAGCAGGTACGCGACGGCGAGCAGGGTCGTCCACAACTCGGCGCGGATCCACTGCCCGGCGGCCACCCAGGTGCCCACGAAGATCGCGGTGGCGGTCGTCAGGCCAGGTCCGCGCCACAGACCCCGGAGCATCAGCTCGGCCGCCACCGCGCCCAGCCAGAACTCCAGGGACCGCACCGGCGGGAAGATCTGGGTGAACCACCAGCGGCTCGCCTCGGGCACCAGGTGCTGCGCCGGCCAGAGCGCGAGGATCAGCAGGGGCAGCGCGACGACAAGCGTCCAGAGCACCGCGGGTCGCGCCCGGCGCAGCAGGGGCAGTGCCAGCGGCAGGCAGAGATAGAAGAAGAACTCGCAGGACAGCGACCAGCTCACCGTGTTGACGCTGTAGAACCAGCCCAGCCGGGGGTCCCAGGCCTGCAACAGCAGCAGATTCTCCACGGCGACGGCCGGCAGGACGGGATCGGCGAACCACCAGGCGACAAGCAGCGCGGCGGCCCACAGCACCAGGTGGTTCGGGTAGATCTTCGCGACGCGGCGACGCCAGAAGGTCAGCCGCGAACCGCCCGGGCGGGCCGACCAGACCAGCACGAAGCCGCTGAGGATAAAGAAGAACTGCACCCCGGACAGGCCGAGGGTGAAGAGGGCGTCGACGACGGCCTTGTAGTCCGGCTCGGCGATGATCCGCATCGTCCCGGCGTGGAACCCGAAGACCAGCAGAGCGGCGATCCACCGCAGCCCGGTCAGTGAGGGCAACCGCGCGGGGGCGGGCGGCGCGGCCGGCGCGTCGGCGGTGCTCGTCATGCCGGGGTCCCGACGCTCCGCAGGGTCACCAGCACGTACGTCTCCTCCTGGGCCCGCAGCGTCGGACGACGCGACGGCGACGCCCGCGACGGCCCGGCAGGACCGCACCGAGGCACCCTACCGGGTCACTCCCGGGTGAACCGGGCGGCCGTTGTTAACCTTGCGCTTCGCCGGTGTTCAGGGACTCCACCATCGTCGGCCACGTGTGGTTCCGGGGCCGGCCACCCACGTCGTCAAAGGTGGCGAGGTGGTCAATGAGCCGACGCACGCGCCGCTGCTGAGCATCGTCGTGCCTGTCTACGGCGTCGAGGCGTACCTGTACCAGTGCCTCGAGTCGATTCGGGCGGACATCCCGGCGGGCGAGTCGGAGGCGGTCGAGCTGATCGCCGTGGACGACGCCTCCCCGGACGGCTGCGGCGCGATGCTGCGGTCCTACGCCGTCGGGCGCGACACCGTCCGCGTCGTACACCTGAAGGAGAACGTCGGTCTGGGGTTGGCCCGCAACGCGGGCCTCGACGTGGCCACCGGCGAGTACGTCTGGTTCGTCGACAGCGACGACTGGTTGCCACCGGGCACGATCGCGGCGGTGCTGGACCGGCTGCGCGAACACCAGCCCGACGTGCTGATGCTGGACCACCTGCGGGTGCACGAGGACGGCCGGCGGGAGGTCGACGCGAGCAGCCACCTGCTGCGCGGGGTGCCGGGCGTGGCCCGCCTGGCCGACCAGCCGCACCTGCTGCGGGTGCAGCACACGGCGTGGAACAAGGTGGTACGCCGGGCCTTCCTCGACGAGTTGGAGCTGCGCTTCTTCCCCGGCTGGTACGAGGACATCCCCTTCAGCCACCCCCTGCTGATCGGCGCGGAGAAGATCTCGGTGCTGGACCGGGTCTGCTACCTGTACCGGCAGGGCCGTCAGGGCGCGATCACCTCCACCCGCAGCGGCCGGCACTTCGACGCGTTCGGCCAGTACGAGCGGCTGATGGAGTGGGTCGCCCGCCGGCACCCGGACGAGGACCTGCGGGCCGAGCTGTTCCAATTGATGATCAGCCACTACCTGGTGGTGGTCGGCAACGACGACCGGCTGCACCCGCACCTGCGGCGCGCCTTCTTCCACCGGGTGGCCGAGCACTACCGCCGATACCTGCCCACGGGGGGCTATCCGATGCCGTCGGGCGTCACCGGGCTGAAGCACCGCCTGGTCGGACGCGGTGACTGGCTGGCGTACTCGGCGCTGCGGCAGGCGCACCGGGTCACCGGCCGGTGGCGACGGCCCAGCCCGGCCGGTGGCGCCGACTCGTCGACGGCCGACGAACCCTCCCGACCGGCGACGCCGGTGAGCAGGTCGAACGCCGGGCACACCGGCGGTACGGCGGACCGTTCGGACGCGTTGGCCGGCGGCCGCCTGCCGTGACCGGCCACGCACGGCACGCCGGCAGGGCCGAACCGGAGTTTTTCAGGTCGTCCGCCCGTCGGGGGACGACGACAGCACCACCGCACGTCGGTGCGGGCGTAGGGGAACAGAGGTCGGAATGACGTCGACAATCAAGATCGGACCGCACGTGGTCGGTGCCGGTGAGCGACCGTTCGTGGTCGCCGAGATGTCCGGTAACCACAACGGTGACCTGGACCGGGCGCTGTCCATCGTGGACGCGGTCGCCGAGAGCGGCGCGCACGCGCTCAAGCTGCAGACGTACCGGCCGGACACGATCACGATCGACGTCGACACCCCGGCCTTTCGCATCTCCGGTGGGCACGAGCTGTGGGGCGGGGAGAACCTGTACCGCCTCTACGAGCGGGCGCACACCCCGTACGAGTGGCACGCCCCGATCTTCGCGCGGGCCCGCGAGCGCGGGCTGACGGTCTTCTCGTCCCCGTTCGACGCGACCGCCGTGAGGCTGCTGGAGTCGCTGGACGCTCCGGCCTACAAGATCGCGTCGTCGGAGTTGGTGGACCTGCCGCTGATCCGGCTGGTGGCCAGCACCGGCAAGCCGATGGTGATCTCGACCGGGATGGCGACGATGGCCGAGATCGACGCGGCCGTACGGACCGCCCGCGACGGCGGCGCGGCGGGCATCGTCCTCCTGGCCTGCACCGCGTCCTATCCAGCGCCGCCCGCCGACAGCAACCTACGTCGACTGCCGGTGCTCGCTGGGGCGTTCGACGTGCCGGTCGGGCTGTCCGACCACACGCCCGGCATCGGCGTGGCGGTCGCCTCGGTGGCGCTGGGCGCCTGCTTCATCGAGAAGCACGTGACCCTCGACCGGGCCGACGGCGGCGTGGACTCGGACTTCTCGCTGAACCCGGCGGAGTTGACCGCACTGGTCGACGAGTCGGGCCGGGCGTACGCGGCGCTGGGCGGCAGCGCCGTCGGCCCGACGCCGGCCGAGCGGGAAGGGCTGCGGTTCCGTCGTTCGCTGTTCGTAGTCGAGGACGTCCGGGCCGGCGAGACGGTGACGGCGCAGAACGTCCGATCGATCCGGCCGGCCGGTGGACTGGCCCCGGTCGAGATCGACAAGGTGCTGGGTCGCACCTTCACCACCGACGTTCCGCGCGGCACCCCGTTGAGCTGGGACGTGATCTGACCGACGCAGCCCAGCCCAGCCCGGCTCAGCTCACCCTCGTGGCTGGGCTGGGCCGGGCTGACGCTGCTGGGCCGGTGAGCTGCCGGGCGCGAGGCCGATGGTGACCACCAGGTCGGCGACGCGCAGGGTGCGCCAGAGGATGGTGCCGTCCACCGGAGTGCCCAGTCCGTGCCGACGCCACCAGGTCGCGATCGGCACGTCGGCCAACTTGCAGCAGCACTCGGCCCGGGTCCACCGGGCCCAGAAGTCGCCCGCGCCGAACCGCCGGGCAAGCGCCGGGGGTACCGGGGCATCGGCGCGCTCCGCGTCGACGGCCACTCGCCAGCCCGGCACCGGCGGGCCGTACCAGCCGACGCAGCGTCCGTCGTCGAGATGACTGCGGGTCGTCGCGTCGGCCAGCTCGGCGGGCGTACCGATTCGTAGATGCCGTTCGGCGCTGGCAAGCAGTCCCGGCACCGGGCGTGCCGACGGCGGCGCGGCCGGGCCAGCGTCGACCAGGCGGTGCGCGGCCGGCAGCATCGGCCGCAGGTCAGATGGAGGCGGCACCGTCCACCACGATGACCTGGCCGTTGATGTTGGTGTGCTCGCGCAGCAGCATCCGTACCACGGGTACGACCTCCTCAGGCTCGGTCAGGTGGCCGGTCGGAGTGCGGCGCACGATCTGGTCGAGCTGGGTCGGGCCGAGCACGGCGGACATCTCCGAGGCGAAGAAGCCGGGTGCGACCGCGTTGACGAGCATCCGACCGCCGAGCTCCCGGGCGAGCGAGCGGGTGGCCGCGTCCATTCCTCCCTTGGTAGCCGAGTACGCGACCAGGCCCGGGAAACCGCGCTGCGCGCAGATCGAGGTGACGTTGACGATCCGGCCCCGCAGCCCCTTGCCGAGCATCCGACGGATCACCAGCCGGGTCAGTTGCAGCGGCGCGGTCAGGTTGGTCTCGATGATCCGGGCGATGTCGTCGGTGGCGGTGTGCACGTGCAGGGAGTCCTGCCCGACCGCGGCGTTGTTGACGAGGCCGTCGATCGGGCCGAGACGTTGCTCCACCTCGCGGACGAAGCTCTGCGCGGCGCGCAGGTCGGTGACGTCGACCGAACCGACGTGCACCCGGTCGGGGTGCTCGGCGGCGAGCTTCTCCAACTCGGGGGTGACGGTACGGGCGAACGCGGCCACCCGTACGCCCGCGTCGAGCAGGTCGGTGACGATGGCCAGGCCGAGCCCCCGGGAACCGCCGGAGACGAGGACCACGGAGCTGGGTGGGACGAGCTGGGTGTGGGCGGGGTCAGACATCGCTCTTCAGGGTCTCCTTGACGGGAATCTCGGTCAGCACACGGATCCGGCGGGGCACGGCGTGCTCGGGCAGCCGATCGGCACACCAGCGGACCAGCGCGGCCTCGTCGGGCAGCGGAGCGTCAGTGTGTTCGGCGGAACCGTCAACCCGGGCCGGGGCCGCGTCGGCAGAGTCTCCGGTGGGCGCGAGGACCACGTCGGCGACGACCATCCGGCCGAGCACCGGGGCGCGGCGGCCGGTGACCCGGGCCCAGGCCACGCCGGGGTGTTGGGTCAGCACGCCACGGACCACACCGGCGGAGACCTTGCTCCCACCGACGTTGATCTCGTCGGAGTCCAGCCGGCCGGTGATCAGCACCCGCCCGTCGACCACCTGCACCCGGTCACCGGTGCGGACCGGACCGGACAGCCCGACCCCGTGGTACGGGGAGGTGACGACCAACTCGTCGTCGTGCACGGAGAGGATGGGGCGACCCGGGGTCTCCCGGTCCAGCCACTCGACGGGAAACCCGGCGAGCCCGTCGTGCACCACGATGGACGCGCCCACCTCGGAGGACGCGTAGATCCAGGAGATCCGCGCGGCGGGGAAGACCTCGCGCAGCTGGTCGAGGATCGCCTGGTCCACCGGCTCGCCGCCGAGGGTGATCTGACGCAACGGCACCCGGGCGAGCGCGGCGGCGTCCCGGTAGAGGGTGCGCCGCCAGAAGGTGGGCGTGCCGGACGCGGCGTCGACCCCGTGCGCGGCGGCGACCACGGGCCAGTCGTCCAGCTCGTCCGGGTCGACCACCACCAGGTGCTGACCGGGTTGGGTCAGCGAGAGGGTCACGACCTGCCACCAGGCGTACGTGCCGGGGGCGTAGGGGCACAGCCAGGTCCGGTCGGGCTGGTCGGCCCGCACGGTGGTCAACGTGTCGAGGGTGTGCCCGACCCGCTTGGGACGGCCCGTCGAGCCGGACGTCAGCAGCCACAGCCGGCCGGGTTCGGCGGCGCGTGGTCGGGCGGGCGCGCTGGGGTGCGCGCCGTCGTCGTCGAGGACCGTCACGGTGAACCCGGCGTCGTGCAGCTCCGCGCGCATTGTCGCGTCCACCCGGCTCGCGCTGCTGAGCAGCAGCTCGGTGCCGTGCACGGCGTGCTGCCGCGCGGCGGCGAGCGCGTGCCGGGCCGAGCGCGCCAGCACCGCGGCGGGGTCGGGCAGCTCCGCCGCCGGCAGCGTCCGCCAGGTCAGCGGGGCGCCGCCCACGACGAGGCGGTTGTCGACGCCGGCCGGCTCCACGCCTGCGCCGGCCGGGTGGGGTGTCGCGACGGTCACTGCTGCGCAAGCTCGACGAGGAAGTCGAGGACGTCGCCGACGGTGGCGATGCGACGCAGGCCGGGAGCGTCGAAGTTGAGCTCCTCCCCCGTCTCGTCCTCCACCCGCAGGGCGAGCTCGGAGAAGTCCAGCGAGCGGAAGCCGATGTCCCGCAGCTGCGCCGCGTCGTCGGCGGGCAGTTCCTTGTCCTGGTTCTTGAGCACCTGCGCCATGAGGTCGCGGATCTGCGCGCGACTCAATTCGTTCATGCGCCGGAGTCTACAACCCAACGAATGGATAACTGCTTTCCCGGTAGGCCCGGGTAAGGTGCTCCGACCGGATGTGAACAGACAGGAAAGCGGGAGCACGTGCTACGCGAAGCGACGGCGGACGACGTTCATCTGATGTTGTCCTGGCGTAATCAGGAAACCAACCGTCAGGTCAGCAAGACCAGCCACGAAATCACCGCCGAGGAGCACGCCCGGTGGTGGTCGGCGGTGCGCGCCGACCCGACGCGACGGGTCCTGGTGTACGTCCACGACGACACGCCCTGCGGCGTCGTCACCTTCTTCGACCTGCGGCTGGACGGTCCGCGTACGGGCGCGTGGGGCTTCTACCTGGACGCGGACGGGCTGGCCGAGCGGGGCGCGACGCTGCCGGCCTGGCTGGGGGTCATGCGGGAGGCCGTGGAGTACGCGTTCGACGGACTGCACCTGGCGCGGCTCGACGGGGAGGTGCTGGCGCACAACACCGTCGTACGACAGATGAACCGGCGTTTCCGATTCGTCGAGGACACACCGCGACAGGAAATTTCCGACGGTCGTGAAATCACCGTCATCCCGATTTCCCTGGCGCGCGAGGATCGCCGCCAGCGCTGATTGGCGCACAATTTCCGCGATGGCGGAAAAACGTTAACCGCCGGTGCGCCCGGTGGACATCCGCCGTTCATCGAAACGCGGATGCCACCGGGCGGAACGGGCGTCGGATCAGGCGCGCCGCCAGGCCGCCCAGTGCTGCTCCTCGTTGCCGCCGAGCCGGACGAAACCGTACTTCGCGCCGTCCCAGTCGTCCGGCTGGCCGGGGGCCCAGCGGGCGAACACCACCTGCGCGGCGGCGGGTGGCTGCTCGCGGAACCACCGCACGTCGGTCCAGGTCACCTGGTGGCTCAGGTTGAACCGCAGGATGTAGTGCACGCCCGTGGAGGCCCAGACGCGCTCGCCGGGGCGTACGCCGACGTCGGCGACCCGGGGTGTCGGCGCGGTGCTGGCCGCCATCGGTCGCACCAGCCGCTGGTCGATCACCTGCATGGTGAGGAGGTTGACCACGACCAGGACACCGAGCAGCGGCAGCCGCAGCCGGGGCACGCGGACGGCGGCCACCAGCAGGACGCACGCGCCGATGCCGAGCAGCGACCCGAGCACCGGACGCATCTCCCGCCAGCCGTCGGTCAACGCCATCAGGTCCGGCGCGCCGAAGCCGCCGTAGCGCAGCGAGTGCCCTCGGCTGGCCACGTACGCGAGCCGGACGGCGACCAGCGCGCCACCGGCGACCAACAGGCCCACCGCGACCGCCGCCCGGCGCAGCACCACCCGACGCTCCTCGGTGAGCAGCACCCCGAGCCCGACCAGCAGCCAGAACGGGGCCAGCATCTGCACGTAGCGGCCGTAGATCGCGTCCAGCGGCTTGCCGGTGATACCGGCCAGGATCACCGACGCTCCGCTGGCCACCCCGACGCTCACGACCAGAGCGACACCCATCGTCCAACGGGTGGCGTCACCGTGGCGTGGACGCCACAGCTCCTTGACGGCGGCGGCCCAGGCGAATCCGGCCAGTCCGAACGTGATCACCACGAGGTACCAGAGTTGGGTGGTGACGGCCGCCGCGACGCGTACCACTCCCTGCCCGGAGGCGACCGCGGCGACGGTGCCGCCGCCGGGGGTGCTGCCCAGCAGGTAGACCTTGTCCCCGAGGAGGCGGATGCCGGCCTCGTTGACCAGCGCCAGGGCCAGCACCGGCAGCAGCGCCGCGAGCACCGCGAGGGGGGTGACCCGGCGGCGGGCGAACAGCAGCAGGACCAGGCCGGCGTGCACGGCAACGATCACCAGGCCGCGCGAGTGCAGCAGGTGGAACGCCCCCACCAGCAGGCCGACGGTGGCCGCCGCGAGCGGCCCGGGGCGCTCGATCCAGCGGTGTACGGCGAGCAGCCACGCGACGACGAGCGGCGCCATCACCGTGTCGATCATCGCCACCCCGGCGTAGAAGGCGGTGGCCGGCAGGGTGGCCGCCGCGGCCGCCGCGAGCAGCGCCGACGCGCGGGGCAGTCGGAGCACCCGCCGGCCGAGGAGGTACGCCAGCGGCAGCAGCGCCGAGTTGACCATCGCGTTGATGAGCTGGACCAGCCGGTAGCTGTCGGCGAAGTCGTGGTGGCCGAGGAACGCGGGCGAGATCAGCATGGGATAGCCGACGCGACGCAGCAGGTCGTTCTCGCTGCTGAACCCGCCCGGACCGCCGGCGAGGGCGCGGGCGGTGTTCAGATAGCTGTCCTCGTCGGTGTGGGCGATGGGCAGCGCGATGTGCCGCGACAGCCACATGCGCCAGGCGACGCTCAGCACCCACCCGACGAACAGCAGCAGCGGCACCAGCCATCGGCGTGCGGGTGTCTCGGTCGACGTCTCGGCCGGTACCGCCGGCCGTGCCATCACGTCGCTGCCGGTTGCCATCAACGCCTCCTGAACTGCCGGCCGGCCGGCCGCTGGGCACGCCGGCGCGGCCGGTGACGCTCGGGGATGACCCGCTCGCACCGAGGCGGCGCGGATGTCGGGTGAACGCGGCACCGCCGGCGTGCAGGGGCTGCCGGGTCGCTCGCGCGGCCACTGTAGCGGCCGAATCTCCCCTGGTCAGTCCGCTTGCCGGACGGTCGGAAGTGTTCGCCTGCGCGGTGCCCGCCATTCACGACCCCAGGGGAAGCGGTTAACCCGCGAGCGCCGGTGCGTTAACCCGCCGCGGTTAGCGTCTCACCCCGGTCGGCCGGCCGAGGGCCGCCGGTTCATCCACGATCACGGGAGCACCAAATTGAGTGAGTTGAATGGATCGTCCATTCTGATCACCGGGGGAACGGGTTCCTTCGGCAGGACCTTCCTCCGGCACATCCTCACCGAGGCCGACCCCGCACGGGTGGTGGTCTTCTCCCGCGACGAGCTCAAGCAGTACGAGCTGCGCCAGCAGCTCGGTGACGATCCGCGCCTGCGCTGGTTCATCGGCGACATCCGGGACCGGCACCGCCTCACCCGCGCGATGCACGGCGTGGACCACGTCGTGCACGCCGCCGCCCTCAAGCAGGTGGACACCGCGGAGTACAACCCGTCGGAGTTCATCGCCACCAACATCACCGGCTCGCAGCACGTCGTCGACGCCGCGATCGAGGCGGGCGTCAAGAAGGTCATCGCGCTCTCCACCGACAAGGCGTCCAGCCCGATCAACCTGTACGGCGCCACCAAGCTGGTCGGCGACAAGCTGTTCGTCTCGGCCAACCACTACGCCGCGCACCACCCGACCCGGTTCTCCGTGGTGCGCTACGGCAACGTGGTCGGCAGCCGTGGTTCGGTCGTCCCGCTGTTCCACCGGCTGGCCGCCGAGGGCAAGAGCCTGCCGATCACCGACAAGCGGATGACCCGCTTCTGGATCACCCTCGAGCAGGCCGTGCAGTTCGTCATGGACTCGTTCGACCAGATGCAGGGCGGCGAGCTGTTCGTGCCGCGGATTCCCAGCATGCGCATCCTCGACCTGGTCGAGGCCGTCGCCCCGGACGCCACCACCCACGAGATCGGCATCCGGCCCGGCGAGAAGCTGCACGAGGAGATGATCGCCCCGGACGACAGCCGGCGGACGCTGCGCGCCAAGGACCGCTACATCGTCCAGCCGACCATCGCCGGTTGGGGCTACCAGCCGCCGGTCGACTGCGAGCCCGTGCCGGACGGCTTCGCCTACCAGTCGGACACCAACGACGAGTGGCTCAGCGTCGAGCAGTTGCGCGACATGCTCGGCCTGACCGCATGACGGGGATGCTCCCGTACGGCCGGCAGTCGATCTCCGAGGACGACGTCGCAGCAGTCGCCGACGTGCTGCGCGGCGACTGGCTCACCACCGGCCCGCAGGTCGACGCGTTCGAGGCCGACCTCGCCCGCTGGACCGGTGGGGTGGGCGTCGCCGCGGTCTCCAACGGCACGGCGGCGCTGCACGTCGCGTACGCGGCTGCCGGGGTGGGACCGGGCGACGAGGTGGTGGTGCCACCGATGACGTTCGTGGCGACCGCCAGCAGCGCCGTCGCGCTCGGCGCGAAGATCGTGTTCGCCGACGTCGAGGACGAGACGTTCTGCCTCGACCCGGCTGCCGCGGCGGCGGCGGTCAGCTCACGTACCAAGGTGGTTTCCGCTGTCGACTACGCCGGCCACCCGGCCGACTACGACGCGCTGCGCGCGGCGCTGGCGGGCAGCGACGCGCTGCTGCTCGCCGACGCGGCGCACTCCATCGGCGGGACGTACCGTCGCCGGCCGGTGGGCTCGCTCGCCGACCTGACCACGTTCTCGTTCTTCCCCACGAAGAATCTGACGACCGCCGAGGGAGGCGCGGTCGCCGCGCTCGACCCGGAGGTCCTGAAGCGGGCCCGCCGGTTCCGTGGCGTCGGCATGGTCCGCGAGCGCGCCGACCTGCGCCACCCGGACGAGGGCGGCTGGCACCAGGAGGTGCACGAGTTCGGGCTGAACTACCGCCTGCCGGACGTGCTCTGCGCGCTGGGCCGCAGTCAACTGCGCCGGCTCGCCGCGTTCACGGCCCGCCGGACCGCGCTCGTCGCCCGCTACGACGAGGCACTGGCCAACCTGGACGGGGTACGCCTGCCGGTCCGCAGGTCGTGGGCCGACCCGGCGTGGCACCTCTACCCGATCCGGGTGCTCGACGGCCGTCGCCGTGAGGTGTACGACCGGATGCGCGCCGCCGGCATCGGTGTGCAGGTCAACTACATCCCCGTGCACTGGCACCCCGCCTTCGCCGACCTGGGTTACCGGCGCGGGTCGTGTCCGGTGGCCGAGTCGTTCTACGCCCAGCAGCTGTCGCTGCCGCTCTACCCGGGACTCAGCGACGCCGACCAGGACCGCGTCGTCGACGCGCTGACCGCGATCCTGCGGGGCAGCGCGGTGCGTTCCGCCGCCTGATGGGAAGCTGATGCACCACGCGAACCACTTCTACGGCCACGCCCACGTGCTGGCCCGTTACGCCGGTCTCGGCGACCGGCATCCGCCACGGATCAACGGGTACGTGCAGCACGGCTGGAACATCGGCGACGGCCTCGCGCCGGGCCACCCGTACGCCGACCGCACCCCGAGCCTGCTCTGGTCCGAGCAGACCCGCCGCCGGGCCTGGTCGGTGGGGCGGCGCAACGTCGTCGTGATCGGCGCTCCGTTCGTCTACCTGCTGGCCATGCGGCCCGAGGCTCCGCCGGAGCAGGAGCGGGAGGGCACCATCTGGTACCCGTTCCACGGCTGGGAGGGCCAGCACGTCAAGGGCGACCACCGGGAGCTGATCGCCCGTATCCGGGACACCGAGCCCGGGCCGGTCACGGTCTGCCTCTACTGGCACGAGTACGGCATGCGCCACGTCCGACGGCTCTACGAACGCGCCGGCTTCCGGGTGATCTGCCACGGCTACCGGGGACACTGGTGGAAGGACACCGACCCGGAGTTCCTCGACAAGCAGTTGACCGAGCTGCGCCGGCACCGGCGGGTAGCCTCCAACCGGCTGACCAGCGCGATCTTCTACGGCATCGCGGCCGGCTGCGAACCGGCGGTCTACGGCGACCCGATGATCCTGTCCAACGAGGACCCGACCTTCGGTGGCACCGCCCGCATCCGACGACAGTGGCCGGAGCTGCACGGCCCGCAGGTCGACAGGCCCACCGCGGTCTCGATCGCCCGGGCGGAGCTGGGCACCGACTACCGCTGCACCCCTGCCGAGCTGCGTGAACTGCTCGGTTGGGCGAACCTTCCGGAAGAAGAAGAGGACGACAGTGACGACTGAGACGGCACCCGCCGGCCGGATCACCCTGCCCGGCGGCGAGATGCTGGCCTGGTCCGACCTGCCGACGGAGCGGTTGGCCGACGGAGGACCCCTCGCGGCTCTGGCCGCCCGCGTCGTACCGCCCGGCGCGCGTGTCCTGCTGGCCGGCCCGCACGACCCGGCGCTGCTCGACCGGCTCGCCCACGCCGAGGTGACCTGCCTGCTGCGCAGCCACCCGGACGCCGTGGCGCTGGCCCAGCGCGCCGCCCGCGTGATCGTCGGCGGCCCCGCCGGCCTGGCCGACGACGAGACGTACGACGTGGTGATCGCCGCCGCCGGCCTGGACCCGATCGAGTCGGTGGAGGGCACCCGGCTGGGCTGGGACGGCGTGCTGGCACGGCTGGTCGCGGCGGTACGCCCCGGCGGCGCGCTGCTGCTGCGCCTGGACAACCCGCTCGGGCTGCATCGGCTGGTCGCCACCACCCCCTGGTACGCCGCCCGCGACGATTCCGCCTGGATGATCGCCGGCGTGCTCGATGCGGCCCACCCCGCCAACCGGGACCAGCTCCGCCAGCGGATCACCGACAGCGGGCTCCGCCCGAGCGCCTGCTGGGCCGCGTACCCCGAGGGCGCTACGGCGACGGCTCTGCTCGACGCCGACCAGCTCGACCGCGGCGCGCACCGAGGGCTGTTCGACGCGGTGCTGCACGGCGCCTGCGCCGGTGCCTTCGCCCCCGCGACGGTGCTCCAGGACCCGGCCCGGCTGGCGGTGGACGCCCTGCACGCCGGGCGCGCCGCCGACCTGGCGCCGGCCTGGCTGATGCTGGCCCACCGGCCCGGCGGACCCACCGACACCCCAGCCGACGGGGATCTGCCGGTGGCGCTGGTGCAGACGGGGTCGTCCGGGCAGCCCGGGATCGGCGTGCTGGAGGTACGCGACGGCCCGTCGGGCTGGCGGTGGGGCCACGTGGTCACCGCCGACCCGACCGCGCCGGCCGCGCCGTTCGCCAGCCGCGAGGCCGCGTACCGGGACCCCGACGCGTTGACCGGGCCGGTGCCGTCCGGGCGACTGCTGCACACCCTGCTGCTCGATGCCGCGCTGCGCCGCGACCTGGCGACGGTGCGCACGCTGTTGCACGGGTACGCGGGCTGGCTCGCCGACCAGGCCGACGCCGACGGACGCCTCGCCGGCGCCGCAGCGCTGGCCAGCGCCGACAACATCGTGGTCGAAGGGGAGCGCTTCGCGGTGCTCGACCCGAGCTGGCGGGCCGCCGACCGACTTCCCGGCGACGTGGTGCTGGCCCGCGGGCTGTGGCGCTTCGCGGCGGCCCTGCTCACCGGCGGGTACGCCCACCCGTGGTCGTCCACCCTCGACGTCGCCGGCCTCACCGTCGTCCTCGGCGGGCTCGCCGGCCACGACCTGGATCGGGCGACAGTGACCGAGGCGGTACAGGCCGAGGCGGCGATCACGGCGAGCCTGCACGGCCTGGACGTCGAGCACCGGACAGCCCTCGCGACCGAACTCCAGGCGGTCGAACCGACCGATCCGCCGCTCGGCGCGCACAGCTACCAGCAGCTACGCGAGGCGTGGCTGCGTCAACGCGAGGAGATCAGTCGGCTCGCGGCCCTGACCCGGTGGACCGACGAGCTGCTCACGTCCCGGGAGCGGGCGCTGCGCCGGGCCGAGGCGAAGGTCGGACTGCTCAGCGGGTCCATCAGCTACCGCGTCGGCCGGCTCGCCATCACTCCGGCCCGGCTGGCCAAGCGGGGTGCGCGTGCCGCGAAGCGACGAGCACGGGCGGCGCTCGCCCCGAAGCAACTCGGCACGGGGCAGGAGGAGCAGCAGTGACCGACGACGGCGGCGCTCCCGCGACGGCGGGCCCACCTGACCCGGGCCAGACCCCCGCGCCACGGATCGTCGGCATCGTGCAGGCCCGGATGGGCTCGTCGCGGCTGCCCGGCAAGGTGCTGCGCCCGCTCGCCGGGCGGTCCGTGCTCGGCCGTGTCGTCCGCGCCGCCCTCGACAGCGGCGTCCTCGCCGACCTGGTGGTCGCGACGAGCACCGACGCGGTCGACGACGCGGTGGTCGACGAGTGCCGGCGACTCGGCGTGCCGTGCCACCGCGGACCCGTCGACGACGTGCTGGGCCGCTTCGTGGGCGCGCTCGCCGCGCACCCGGGCGACGCGGTGATGCGGTTCACCGCCGACTGCCCGCTGCTCGACCCGGAGATCATCACGCTTGTCGCCTCGGTGTACCGGGCCGTGCCCGGCCTGGACTACGCAAGCACGTCGATCGCCCGCACCCTGCCCCGCGGACTGGACGTGGAGATCATCCGCGCCCAGGCCCTGCGTACCCTGGACCGGCTCGCCACCGGCCACCACCGCGTGCACGTCACCTCGTACGCGTACACCCATCCGGAGCTGTTCCGGGTGCTCGGGGTGACCCTCACCCCGGACCGCTCGGCGCTGCGGCTCACCCTCGACACCGAGCAGGACTGGGCGCTGGTGAGCGCCGTCGCCGACCACTTCGGCGACGTGAGCGTGCCACTCGCCAAGCTCGCCGACTGGCTCGACGGGCAACCCCGGCTGCGCGCGCTCAACGCCGACGTACGCCAGAAGCGGCTGGAGGAGTCCTGAGCGCGCTACGGGTCGGACTCCGCTGCGACGCTGGGCCACGGCGCGGCGTCGGGCATCTCGTCCGCTGCCTCGCCCTCGCCGAAGAGTTCCTCGCCCGGGGCGCCCACGTCGCGGTGTTCGGCACTGTCGAGCGGGTCGGCTGGGCCAGCGCCGAACTGGCCGCGCGCGGAATCGAGCTGCACCCCGGCCCGGAGTCACCGAGCGAGCTGGTCGAGACGGCCCGACGGCACGACCTCGACGTGGTGGTCCTCGACTCGTACGAACTGGACCCGGCAGGTGCTGGCGCCCTGCGCGCGGCGGGTGTCGTCACCCTCGCCGTCATCGACGGGGACAGCCGGGGCCAGGACGCCGACCTCTACCTCGACCAGAACTTCGGGGCACAGCTTCCGGCGTTGCCCGGACGGCTGCTCGCCGGCAGCGGGTACGCCCTGCTGCGCGACTCGGTCGTGACCGCCCGCCCGGCGACGCCCCGGCCCGCCACGGCGGTCGGCAGGCCCCGGGTGCTGGCCTTCTTCGGCGGCACCGACGCGGTCGGCGCGGCCCCGGTGCTGACCCGGGTGCTGCTGGCCACCGGCCACCCGATGGACCTCACGGTCGTCGTCGGGCGACCCGAGATCGAGGCCGAGCTGGAGACGATCACCCCCGGGCGGGGACAGATCGTGCGTCCCGTCCCGCCCACCGGCGCGCTGCCCGCACTGATCACCGAGGCGGACCTGGTCGTCAGCGCCGCCGGCACCTCCACCTGGGAACTGTGCTGCCTCGGCGCGCCCGCGGCACTGGTCTGCGTGGTCGACAACCAACGCGAGTCGTACACCCGGGTGGTGCGACACGGCCTGGCCGCCGGCCTCGGCGAACTGCCGGACCTGACCGCCACCGGGATGCCCGGGCGGACCGCCCGGGCTACGGCGGCGCGAACGCTCAACGGGCTCCTCAGCTCGCCGCAACGCCGCGCAGCGTTGGCCGCCCGAGCCTGGGCCGCCGTGGACGGCCAGGGCCGCGCCCGCGTCGTGGACGCGGTGCTACAAACCGCCCCCACCCCAACCTGACCCCGCCCTGCCCCCGCCCCCCACCTCCGCGATCTTGCACTTTCTGTTGCGACACAAGGGGCAAATCCCCTCATGTCGTCGACCGAAAGTGCAAGATCGACGCGGTCGTGGGTCGGGGCTCCCCGCTCGGGGTCTGACACTCGCACGGGTGTACTAACGTGCTGCTAGGGTGGCTTCATGGAGGCCGCCTACCAGCCGTCGATGCTCGATTTGACCGACGCGGAGCCGACCCTGGGGCCGCTGGGCGGTCAGATCCGGCGGCACCAGTTGAGCCGGGGGGCCTGGGTCGACCACCTTCCGGGTTGGGTGCAGGGTTCCGACGCGGTCCTGGACACCCTGCTCGCCGAGGTGCCCTGGCGTGCGGAGCGCCGCACCATGTACGACAGCGAGGTCGACGTGCCACGCCTGCTCTGCTGGTACGACGGTGAGCGGCAACTGCCGCACCCGGTGCTCACCTCGGCGCGGACGGCACTGACCCGGCACTACGCACCCGAGCTGGGCGAACCGTTCGTCACCGCCGGCATGTGCCTCTACCGCTCCGGCCGCGACAGCGTCGCGTGGCACGGTGACACCATCGGCCGCTCGGCCCACAACGACACGATCGTCGCGATCGTATCCTTCGGGTCACCCCGGCCTCTGCTGCTGCGCCCTCGCGGCGGCGGCGGCGACAGCCTGCGCTTCCCGGTGGGGCACGGCGACCTGATCGTCATGGGCGGCTCCTGCCAGCGCACCTGGGAACACGCCATCCCCAAGACCACCCGCCCGGTAGGCCCAAGGGTCAGCGTCCAGTTCCGCCCCGTCAACGTCGCCTAACCCACCCCACCCCCCTCCCCCCGGCCTCCCGGTCTCCCCGCCGGGTGATCATGAAGTTATTGCCAAGACACGCCGACGACGGCGGCAATAACTTCATGATCGACGGGGGCCAGCAGGCCCGGAGGGGCCGTGGGGGTGGGTGGGGGCGGTCAGTCGCGTTCGATCAGGTGGCCTACCACCGTTGGGCCGAGCATCACCGCGAAGCCGCTGCCGTCGCGGCGCGGGTCGGCTGCCGGCAGCTCCACCGGGTCGCCGGTGACTGTCGCGCCGACCGGACGCGGTCCCACCCAGGCCACGGCGACGTCCGTCTCACCCTTGAGGAAGCGGTGGGCACGCACGCCGGCGGTCGCCCGGCCCTTCGCCGGGTACGCCTGGAACGGCGTGACCTTGACCGTCGCCCCGGTGGAGGTGACCACCATCGGCTCGCCGTGACCCGGGTCGTCGGTGCGTACCGCGCCGAAGAAGACCACCCGCGCGCCGGCCGGCAGGTTGATGCCGGCCATGCCGCCGCCCTTGAGGCCCTGCGGGCGGACCAGCCCGGCAGCGAAGCGCAGCAACGACGCCTCCGAGGTGACGAAGGTCAGCGTCTCGGTGCCGTCGGTCAACCAGGTCGCCCCGACCACCTCGTCACCGTCCCGCAGGCCGATCACCTCGAACTCGTCGGAGCGCACCGGCCACTCCGGCGCGCACACCTTCACCACGCCGTGCCGGGTGCCCAGCGCAAGCCCGGGTGAGGTGTCGGCAGCGCCGCTGAGCGGGACCAGACCGACAACGGTCTCCCCCGCCTCCAGCGGCGCCAGCTCGGCGGCGGACATGCCGCCGCGCAGCGACACCGTGCCGGCCTGCTCGGGGAGCACCGGCAGCGGCAGTACGTCGACCTTGAAGGCGCGACCCGCGCTCGTGATCAGCAGCACCCGGCCACGGGCGGTGGAGTGCACGATCGCGCGTACCGTGTCGTGCTTGACCCGACCGTTGCGTCGGCGCCCCTCGGCGCTCTCCTCCGACTCGGCCGCGGTCCGGGCGACCAGCCCGGTCGCCGAGAGGATCACCTGGCACGGGTCGTCGGCGACCTCCAGCGGGCCGGCCGGCGCGGACGCCGCCAGCACCTCCTTCAGGTCACCGTCGACAAGGGTCGTACGACGTTCGGTGCCGAACTGCTTGACCACGGCGGCCAACTCGTCGGAGACCAGCTTCTTGAGCACCCGCTCGTCGTCGAGGATCGTGGACAGCTCGGCGATCTCGGCACGCAGCCGCTCCTGCTCGGCCTCCAGCTCGATCCGGTCGAATTTCGTGAGCCGGCGCAGCGGCGTGTCCAGGATGTACGTGGCCTGGATGTCGGAGAGGCCGAACTGGCTCATCAGCCCGTCCTTGGCCTCCTGCGCGTCGTCGCTGCCACGGATCAGACGGACCACCCGGTCGATGTCGAGCAGCGCGACCAGCAGACCGTCGACCAGGTGCAGCCGCTCCTCGCGCTTGCGCCGACGGTAGGAGCTGCGCCGGGTGACCACCTCGTACCGGTGGGCCAGGAAGACCTCCAGCAGGGCCTTCAACCCGAGGGTACGGGGCTGACCGTCGACCAGCACGAGGTTGTTGACGCCGAAGGACTGCTCCAACGGGGTCAACCGGTACAGGTCGGCGAGCAGGGCCTGCGGATTGACCCCGACCTTGCACTCGACCACGAGGCGGGTGCCGCTCTCCCGGTCGGTGAGGTCCTTGACGTCCGCGATGCCGGTCAGCCGCTTGGTCTTGGTGACCTCGTTGGTGATCGCCGCGATGACCTTCTCCGCGCCGACGCCGTAGGGCAACTCGACCACGGTGATGGCCTGGCGACCCCGACTGCCCTCGATGGGACCGATCTCCACCTTGCCGCGCATCCGCACCACGCCGCGCCCGGTCTCGTACGCCCGGCGCACCTCGTCGAGGCCGAGCAGCACGCCGCCGGTGGGCAGGTCGGGGCCGGGGACGAACTCCATGAGCCGGTCCAGGGTGGCGTCCGGGTGGTTGATCAGCCACCGGGCCGCGGAGACCACCTCGGCGAGGTTGTGCGGGATCATGTTGGTGGCCATGCCGACCGCGATCCCGGACGCGCCGTTGACCAGCAGGTTCGGAAAGGCCGCCGGCAGCACGGTCGGCTGCGTCAACGAACCGTCGTAGTTGGGCTCGACGTCGACCGTGTCCTCGCCCAGCTCACCGACGAGCAGCATCGCCTCGCGGGACATCCGGGCTTCGGTGTAGCGGCTGGCAGCCGGGCCGTCGTCTGGAGATCCAAAGTTGCCGTGCCCGTCGATTAGCGGCACGTTGAGCGAGAAGTCCTGCGCGAGGCGGACCATCGCGTCGTAGATCGCCGTGTCGCCGTGCGGATGGTACTTTCCCATTGTATCGCCGACAATTCGGGCGGACTTCACGTGGCCGCGATCCGGGCGGTAGCCCTGCTCGTACATCGACCAGAGGATCCGCCGGTGCACGGGCTTGAGGCCGTCGCGGGCATCCGGCAGGGCACGGGAGTGGATGACCGAGAAGGCGTACTCCAGGTAGGAGTCCGAGACCTCGGTCACCAGCGGGTTGTCGAAGACCCGCGCGCCGGCCTGGTCGAACGAGGAGAGATCGACCTTGTTGTCCTTACGGCGTGCCATGACTCAGCTCTCCACTCGAACGAGACAGGTGCTCATGCGTCGATCGCCTCGCGGTCGACCCGGTCGGCGGAGTCGATGAGCCAGTTGCGGCGCGGCTCGACCTTCTCGCCCATCAGCAGTTCGAGGATGCGCTCGGCGGCGTCCACGTCGTCGAGGGTGATCCGGCGGACGGCCCGGGTGGCCGGGTTCATCGTGGTGTCCCACAGCTCGTCGGCGTCCATCTCACCGAGGCCCTTGAAGCGCGGGATGGGCGTGACGATCTGCTTGCCGGCCTTCTCCAGCTTGCGGACCGTCGTCTCCATCTCGGCCTGGGTGTAGGTGTAGACGGTCTGCGGGTTCCGCCCCTTGGTCGTGATCTTGTGCAGGGGCGGCATCGCCGCGTAGAGACGACCGGCCTCGATCAACGGCCGCATGTAGCGGGCGAAGAGGGTGATCAGCAGCGTACGGATGTGCGCGCCGTCCACGTCGGCGTCGGCCATGATCAGCACGCGGCCGTAGCGCAGCGCGGAGAGGTCGAACGTCCGCCCCGAACCCGCCCCCAGCACCTGGACGATGGCCGCGCACTCGGCATTGTCCAGAACCTGCTGGAGGTTGGCCTTCTGCACGTTGAGGATCTTGCCCCGGATGGGCAGCAGCGCCTGGTATTCCGACGAGCGCGCCATCCGGCTCGTCCCCAGCGCGCTGTCGCCCTCCACGATGAACAGCTCACTGCGGTCGATGCCCGTCGCGCGACAGTCGACCAGCTTCGGCGGCATGGACGCGCCCTCCAGGGCGGTCTTACGCCGGGCGGCGTCCTTCTGCTGCTTCTGGGTGAGTCGTACCCGCGCCGCGTCGACGATCTTCTGCAGGACGACGCGCGCCTCGGCCTTGGTGCGCCGGTCCTCCAGCCAGGCCTTGACGTGCGCGTCGACGAGGCTCTGCAGGACCTTGGTGATGCCGGTGGTGGACAGCTCGTCCTTGGTCTGGGAGGTGAACTGCGGCTCGGGAATCCGCACGTGCACCACGGCCGTCATGCCCTCCAGGACGTCGTCCAGGGTCGGCGGCTCCTCCTTGGCCTTGAGCAGGCCGCGGGTGTTGCGGACGGCGTCGGCGAGGGTGCGCACGAGGGCCCGTTCGAAGCCCTTGCGGTGGGTGCCACCGTGGGCGTTACGGATCGTGTTGGTGAAGCACTCGACGGTGCGCTCGTAGCCGGTGCCCCAGCGGAACGCCACCTCCACCTCGGCGCGGCGCTGCACGTTGGACTGCATGACACCGTTGGCGTCGGCGGCGTTCTCCCGGTAGGTCCCCTCGCCGTTGACCAGCAGGATGCCGGAGACCGGCCGGTCACCGGCCGGCGCGAGGAACTCGACCATGTCGCTGAGCCCGTTGGGGTAGTGGAACCGCTCCTCGGCGGGCGCCTCGCCGGTCAGGTCACGCAGCAGGTACGTCACGCCGGGGACCAGGAACGCGGTGTTGCGCAGCTTCATCCGGACGGCGTCGATGTCGAGCGCCGCGCCGGTCTCGAAGTAGCGGGCGTCGTGCCACCAGCGGATGGACGTGCCGGTGCGCTGGCCGCGCTTCATCGCCCCGGTCACCTGGAGGCCGGGGCCGGCGGTGAAGGACGCGTCCGGCCCGTCGCCGTCGAAGATCCCCGGCACGCCGTGCCGGAACGACATCGAGTGGACCTTGCCGGCGCGGCGGACGGTGACGTCGAAACGACGGGACAGCGCGTTGACGGCGGAGGCGCCAACGCCGTGCAGACCGCCGGAGGTCTTGTAGCCGGAGCCGCCGAACTTGCCGCCCGCGTGCAGGCGGGTCAGCACCAGCTCGACGCCGGAGATGCCGGACTTGGCGTGCACGTCGGTGGGGATGCCGCGACCGTCGTCGTCGACCTGCACCGAACCGTCGGCGTGCAGGATCACCTCGACGTTGCTCGCGTGACCGGCGACACCCTCGTCGGTGGAGTTGTCGAGGATCTCGTTGACGAGGTGACCCACGCCACGGCTGTCGGTGGAACCGATGTACATGCCGGGCCGCTTGCGGACAGCGTCCAGCCCCTCAAGGTGGGTGAGGTCATCGGCCCCGTACAGGGTGTCAGGCTCTGCGGTCAACTGGTCGTACTCCCCGGTCTCGGCGGTGTGGTGCCGCGTCCGAACTGATCGGTCGGCCGGCGCGCGCCGCAGCGAGCCTAACCGGCAGATGTGACACGACGACGGCACCCCGCAGTCGAGGCCCGCATCCCCGGTGCGAATGCGAGCCTCGACATCGTGTGCTGTTGTCCGGTTTCGACGCGTCAGCCGCGCCGTGACCGGTTGGTGGTCGGCTGCCCTACGGGGCCGGCACCTGGATAACAAGCGAGCTGTAGCCGACGTTCCCGACGCTGTCCACGGCGGCCACGTACAGCGTGTTCGTGCCGTAGGCGGGCGTCGCCAGGGTCACCGAAACGGTCTTGCCGGTCCAGCCGAGGCTCGTGCCGGCCTCCGCCTCCTCGGTGGGAGGGTTGCTCCAGCCGTAGCGGAAACTGACCACGTCCAGGTCCAGCGAACGCAGCTTGTAGGTGTAGAGCTCACCGGGCGGGGCGGGACTGGTGACCGCGTCCACGCTCACCGTGGGCGGCTGGTTGTCGATCGTGAACTCGCACCACCCCGACCAGGGGCTGGCCACGTAGCCGTCGTCACTGCGGGTCCGGAAGGCGTACGACTTCCCGTTGGTCGTGCCGGTCACCACTGCCGTGGTGGAGCGGGCGCCGGCCAGGACGGTGGAGCCCGTCGGCGCGGTCATGCGCGGCGTGGCGCTGTCGTAGACGCCCGAGGCGGGGATCTCCAGCAGTTCGTACGCCGTCTGGAGGACCTGGCCGGAGTCCGCGTCGGGGAAGACGGCGGAAAGGGTCGGCGGGGTGGCGAGGGTGACCCGTTCGCCCGTGACACAGGCCGCGCCACCGACCTGGAGAGCGGTGGGCTGGGTGGGCGGCGTGTCGTAGTCGACCAGCAGGCGTGCCGAGCTCGGGTCGAACTTCTTCCACCGGTTCGCCGTGCTCTCGCCGGTCCCGGACGAGTCGCTGCACGCGCAGAGCCCGTAGGTGATCGTGCTCAGGTGCGCGGCCGCCGCGCTGCTGACGCCGGCGGTGACGCTGCCGGTGAATCGCACCATCATCGGCGGCTGCGGCGCGTCGGTGCAGCCCGCCCCCGGGTTGGCGTGCGAGTTGGCGGAGGCGCGCAGCGTGGTCAGCGCGGGCGCCCAGGCGGTGCGGGGGGTGCTCGTGATCGGGCCCGACTGGTAGAGGTAGGTCGGGGTGTCGAAGCAGGACCAGGTGTGGGTCGCCACCACCTGCACATACGCCGACTTGATGAGTTTGCCGCTGAGATTGAGAGTGGGGAACTCGAAATAGGAGCGGTAGACGACCCCGCTGTCCGGGTTCAATCCGACCCGGGCAGCCGAGGTGTCGGTGTTGGTGGAGTTGTTGGTGGTGGCGTACGCCCAGCGGGAGGGGAGGGCGGACCAGGCCGGGTCGATGTAGACCGGGAAGGTCGCCTTCGCCGGGTCGAGCAGGCCCGCGGACGGGCGCAGCACAAGGTCGCCCGCCGCGTCGACGGCGGTCGCCACGGAGGAGGTACGCGCGGCCAGGCCGGGACCGGACGGCGAGGAGGCCGCCGCACGAGGCGCACCGGCAGGGCCGGAGGAGTCCCACATCTGCGCGGTGGCGGCGCGTGCCACCTCCGCCCCGCCGGCGAGCGCCCGCAGCGAGCCGTCGGCCTCCCGCCGGAACCGTGCGTCGCCCCCGAGGTCGAAGCGGATCTCCCGCAGCGCCGGGTTCGCCGCCGCCTGCGGGGTCTTCACCACGAGGACGTGGGTGAAGCCGGTGTGGGTGGCCGTCAGCACCAGGTCCACACCGGGCAGGACCTCGGGGTAGGTGGCGGCGTCCCCGGACACGCTCGGCGCGGGCAGCGCGCCGAGCCAGCCCAGCGTCATCGACTTGGCGCCGTTGGTCAGGGTGGCGGCGGGACCGTGCCCGCCGGCCGAGAACAGCACGGTGGCCGGGGAGACCGCCGGTCGCCAGCCGCTCGCCGCGCGGTGCAACGACAGGTCGACCTCGGACCAGGAGCCGTCGGCCTGGCGGACCCGCTGTGGAACGGCTGCGGTCTCGGCGACGAAGCCGCCACCCGGCTTGGCGAAGACCTGGGTCAGCTCGCTACGTGCCGATTCGACCTCGACGCGCTGACCGGTACGCGTGGCCGTGGCGGTCGCGTGGGCGGCGTCCCGCGCGGTCGTACCGCTGGACGTGGTACCGCCCGTCGACGTCGGCACGGCCGACGCGGGTGCGGCGAGGAGGGCGACGCCGATGGACGCCGCGAATCCGGCGGCGAGCAGGCGACGGGTTGATGATTTCGGAATGTGGACAGCATGCATGGAGCGGCCAATGGCCACCGCAACCCCCGTGTATGTGAGACGGCCAGACGGGGGAACTGTAGAGACAGAGATCCAGCACTGTCCACGTCTGTCACATCCCGTGAGCACAAAGGAGACGAGGTGCCGCATACCGCTGGGCGCGGCTGCCGAGCGGCACGATCGGTGACGACCCGGGAGATGCACGGTGATCGCGGGACCACGCAGCGACAGTCATCGCCGGTACGGTTCCTGTTGCATGCATGGCGGAGGCCGGGAGGTTGCCGTGGTGGACGAAACGACACGCGACGCCCTGCGGCGCTCCCTCGGTACGCGCACCCGCCGCTGGCTGCTCGCCGGCACCCTCCTGGCGGGGCTGCTCACCGCCGTGGCGCTCGTCGCGACGGCGGCACCCACCGACCGGACGTTCGTCGACCTGTCGGGCACGGTCCAGAGCCTGATGTCGGTGGCGACGCCACTGTTCGGCATCCTGCTCGTACGTGATCCACGCCGGGCTCGCGCCGACGTCGTCCCGACCGTGTTCGGGGTACTGCTGCCGGCGGTCGTGATCGGCGTCGGTGGTGTGGCGATCTGCGCCGCGACACTGGCCGTGACCCCGGCCGGCGGGGTGGACGATCGGTGGCGGCACGTCGGCACGGTGGCGGTGGGCAGCGTGCTGGTGCAGCTCGTCGCCGGTCTGGTGGGCACCGGACTGGGCCTGCTGCTGCGCTCGCGGGTGGTCGCGTTCCTCGCCACGATCGTCCTCCCGCTGGGCCTGTTCGGGCTGCTGGGGGCGGTGGACGCGCTGCGTCCGGCACAGCCGTGGCTCACGCCGTTCGGCAGCGTCCGCCATCTGCTGTCCGGAGAGATGAGCGCGCTGCGGTGGACGCAGTGGTTCTGCGTACTCCTGATCTGGGGTGTCGGTCTGAACGCGCTCGGCGCGGCCGTGCGCGCCCGCTCCGAGGTTGACGCCGGCGCGGGCGCGTGACGCCGGAGGCACCCTCGCGCTAGGCCGGCGCGCGCACCGGCGTTCGACGCCATCCACAGTGCTGGGTGACCCCGTGCTGGGCGCACACCGTTGCGCCCGGAGCCGTCGTGTCTTTCGTCGAACGATTCTGTTACGGGCCATTGACGCCCGTTGCACAGGGGTGATCTGATCGCGCTCTCAGAGAATCTTTCATCTTTCGATGGATGGGGGCCCCATGCCCAGGTTCCGCCGTACCGCGCTCGCCGCGGCACTCACGATCGTCACAGCCGCGTTGTCGACCGCCGTCGCGCTGCCCGCCCCCGCTACCGCCGCGCTGCCCACCGCCGCCGTGGCGCTCGGTGACAGCTTCATCAGCGGAGAGGGCGCTGGGGCATACACCCCGGTGGTCGACACCAACGGGGTCTCCCAGGGTTTCCCCGGCTGGACCGCGCCGAACAACAACGCCTTCTTCTGCCACCGGTCGGCGAACGCCTCGCTGAACCAGGCGAACCTGCCCGGCATCCAGAACCGGTTCAACCTGGCCTGCTCCGGCGGCCAGCCGCACGACATCGCCAACGCCTCCCAGGCGCGGACCAACGGCCGTACGGTGGCCGCGCAGCTCGACCAGCTGCGTGCCGTCGCGCAGACCCAGGACATCGACCTGGTGCTGATCGGCCTCGGTTCCAACAACAGCTCGTTCACCTTCGGCAGCGTCGCGGAGACGTGCGCGAACCGGTTCATCGCCGACGCCTGGACCGGCTGGTGGGAGTTCTGGGCGTACCTGAACGGGCCGGTGGAGCAGAAGCCGTGCAGCGACGCGGACCTGGCCACGGCCGCGCAGCTCAGCGCCGCGACCGCGGAGACCACCGCCGCCGTACGCCAGATCCTGACCACCCTCGACCAGGTGGACGCGGACGGGCAGCACCGAATCGTGTTCCAGGACTACACCAACCCGCTGCCGCTGGACCTGAACCCGGCGTTCTACGAGGAGGACGGTCGGGACGACACCCGGGACAAGTTCCGTGACCTCGGCGCCGAGCGGTACGCGGCCGGATGCCCGATCCACCTGGCCAGCCTCGCCCCGGGACACCGCTTCTCGCAGGGTCTCGGTGGCATCGTCAAGTCCACCCGGGACACCCTGGCCGCCGAGTTCCCCAACGACGACCTGGTCTACCTGAACGTGCAGCGGGCCTTCGACGGCGCGCGGCTGTGCGAGTCGACGTCCAGCCCGACCGGCGCGCTGGCCACCCCCATCCGGCTCCAGGACGGCGCGACGGGCACCTTCGTGACCAGCCTCGCCGGCAAGGACAAGATCGCCATCCAGCGGATCGCCAACACCTGCGTCAGCTACTTCCAGACCTGCCAGGAGTCGTGGCACCCGAACGCCACCGGGCACCAGGTGCTGGGCCAGTGCCTCGCCGGCGCGGCGGTCACCGCCGCCCGCGCGGTGTCGTGTGTCCGCGCCGGCAACGGGACGATCTCCGTCTCCTGACCGGTTCTGCCACCGGAGGCCCCGTCACCCGACGGGGCCTCCGTCGTGTCGGCTCAGTCCTCCTCCAACGGCGTCCGCTCGCCGTCGCGTTCCACCTCGATCGGCGCGTGGTCCTTGCGCGGCGCGACCTCGGCGGTGTTGCGGTGCGGATCGTTGTCCGGGTGCATGAGCACCGCATCGGTCTTGGGAGTCTTCTCGCGGACCTCGTCCGGCTGCGACATGCCGTTCCCCTCTCCGTCAGCGTCGACGGGATCTACCCGCCGCCACGCCGACGACTCCTCCCGGTGACGATCTGCGACCACGACGCCCGTATGTCCCTGTCGCGCCACCCTGGCGAGGATCGACCGGCGGACGACGGGGTTAGCCGCCCGGGCGACGGGTAAGCCGCGTCGCCCGACACGGCGGAAGGGGATCACATGTCCGAACGACACACCGCACTGCGCTCCATGCACGATCTGGGTCTGGCGGCCTGGTTCGGTGGCTCCCTCATGGGTGCCTTCGGCGTCAACGGCGCAGCGGCGAAAATCAACGACTCGACCCAGCGGCTCCCGGTCGCCTCGGCCGGATGGTCGAAGTGGACGCCGGTCAACGCGGCCGCGATCGGCGCGCACCTCGCCGGAGCGGTCGGCGAACTGGTCACGGAGAGCCCACGGGTGGCGGCCCAGCGCGGCGTCGGCCGGGCCAGCGCCATCAAGACGGCCCTGACGATCGGCGCGCTCGCCGTCACCGGCTACAGCCGGTTGGTCGGCATGCGGTTGGAGAAGGCGGGCGGTCCGCCGGTGAGCGGCGCCACCGAGCCCAATCACCAGACACCGGCCAGCGTTGCCTCCTCGCAGCGACAGATGAAGCTGCTCCAGTGGGCGATCCCGGCACTGACCGGATCGCTGGTCGTGGTCACCGCGTACATGGGTGAGCAGCAGAAGCCCGGCCAGGTGCTGCGGGGGATCCTGAGCCGCACCGGCGGGATGCGCGGCGCCCCGATGGGCCTGGCCAAGATGGGCATGGGCATGGGCGTCGGCAAGCGGCAGATGGCGATGGCCGGACGCTGAGCGTCGGGTCGGCCGGTGTCCCGCCGGACCGTCGACGACGGGGCACCGGCCGACCCCGCGCACCCGCGCGGCACGCCTGAGGGGCAGGGATCACGCCGGGCCGGAGGATCGGCCGGCCCCGCGCCCGGTGGCATCGAATGACAGGACCGGGTCCGGCATCCGGGCAATCCGTCCGTCGACAGCGGCGGACCAACCGAGCGAGGTGGCCATGACGGCACACGAGGGACGCGGCGGTGACCGGCTCGAACCGGAGGCGACCAACCCGTGGGGTACGGGCGACGACTTCGACGCCGACGCGCCCTGGGGTGCGGGCGACGACTCGCCGATGGACGAGGGCAGCGAGGAGACGGCGGTGCCCGAGGGGCGGCGCGGTGAACGGCGCGCGGGCGCCCCGGTCGGGCAGAGCGGTCCGGCGGGCCGGCACGGCTTCGGCTCGGTCGAGCCCACCCGCACCACGGTGGCCGGGCCGGGCGCGCCGCCCGACCCGGCGCCCAGCGGCCGGAGCTTTCCCGACGAAGCGGACGTCACCGAGCGTTCCCAGGACGCGCTACGCACCCGGGGTCGACGCTCCTGATCGCCCGCCGCTGTCCGCGTGCCCCGCTCGGGACGGGGTGCACGCGGGCGGCCCGTCAGCCGGTCGAGGCCGCGACGGTCTGACCGTCGGACGGCCGACGCGGCCCGACCGGTACCCGCTCGTCGGCGAGCATGGTCTCGGCGAGCAGTTGCGCCAACCGGGTCGCGTCGCGCTGGGCCTGCCCGGCACAGCAGTTGTTGAACAGCACGTGCAGGTCGTCGACGTCCGCGGCCAGCCCGGCCAGTCGATCCGCCCAGTCGCGCAGTTCCTGCTCGGCGTACGCGTAGCGGAACTTGTCCTGCTTGTCGCCGTCGCGCCACGCGTCGCTGTGGCCGTGGAAGCGGACGATCGCCGGCTCCGCCGTCCGCGTCAGGATCGGTGGCACCGACGACGGATGCCCCTGCGGCATGTCCACGCAGACCAGTGAGAGGTCGTGCGCGCGCAGCAGGTCCAGGGTCGCGGTCGTGGCGGCGCCGTCGAACCAGGACCCGTGCCGCAGCTCCACCGCCACGCGCCACGGCTGGCACCGCTGGGCCAGCTCCACGATGCGCCGCTCGGCGGCGTCGCCGCGCGCCAGCCAGGGCGGGAACTGCAGGAGCACGGTCCCCAACTTGCCGGCGGCCGCGACCGGGGCCAGCGCCGCCCGGAAGCGGACCCACAACTCGTCGTACGTCTGCTCGGGCAGGTCACGCCGGCGGACCCGGCTGGGGCCGGCGGCCGGTCGCAGGTCGCGAGGCAGCACGGCGACCGGCGTGGGGTGCCCGGTGAAGAGGCTGAACGCCTTGACGTTGAAGGTGAAGTCGTCAGGCGTCGCCTCGACCCAGCCCTGCGTCGTCTCCGGCACCGGAACGGCGTAGTAGGACGTGTCCACCTCGACCAGCGGGAACCGGCTGGCGTAGAAGGCCAGCCGGCGCGCTGGCGTGTTGGCCGAGCGGGGATACCAGCCGGACCGCAGCAACGTCTGGTCGGCCCAGGACGACGTGCCCACCTTGATGACACCCATGTCATTCAGTGGACAGTCCCGCACCCCGATCGGCAACCGCTGGCGGCCGGTGCCTCGTCGTGTTTCGACCTCGAAGTGTCGGTGCCCGGTCCTAGGCTGACCGCCGACGGACTCCGAGGAAAGGGCGACACCATGACCAGCACCGCGCAGCTCACCGGGGAACGAGCCGACCTGCTGCAGACGCTGCGCCGGCACCGGGGCTTCCTCCTGCAGACCGTCGACGGGCTGACCGACGAGCAGGCGGCCACCCGTAGCACCGTGAGCGAGCTCTGCCTCGGCGGGCTCGTCAAGCACGTCGCCGGCACCGAGGAGCGGTGGATGCTGTTCGCCGTGGGTGGCGCGGAGGCGATGCAGCGGTCCGAGATCGACTGGGTCGGCCAGTTCCGGATGGCACCGGGCGAGACCCTGGCCGGGTTGGTCGAGCGGTTCCGATCGGTGGCCGCCCACACCGACGAGTTGATCGCCACCCTCGACCTGGACGCGGCCCACCCGCTGCCGCAGGCCCCGTGGTTCGAGCCGGGCGCGAGTTGGACGGTGCGTCGGGTGCTGCTGCACCTGATCGCCGAGACGTCCCAGCACGCCGGGCACGCCGACATCCTGCGGGAGGCGATCGACGGGGCGAAGACCATGGGCTGAGCCCGGTCCGGCGGTCGCCGGTCCACGTTCACCTCGTGTTCCGCTCCCCCCGACCGGAGGCGGATGTGACATCGCCCGACGGGGCGGCGCTGAGGGACACGAGATGAGCGCGGACCGGATAGACCAGGAGACCGCCGAGCGGCTGCTCGGTGGTCTCGCCGCCATGCCGTCGGCTGCCGCGCATCCGGTCGTGCTGCTGCTGACGGCGGTTCGCGCCGCGGCCCGCCCCGGGGAGCTGGCCGGTCTGGGTCACGCCGTGCAGGGCTTCCGCCGCGCCCAGGCGCAACACCGTCGCCCTCCCCCGGCCCGGCGGCTCGGGTGCTCCCCCGTCGTCGAGAGGAGCACGGACGGCACGACGGCCGCCGACCTCAGGACCGGGGAGGGGACGTCGGAGGTCTGACCGGCTGGGTGGAGCGCTCGCCGGCGTACGCGTCGGTGTGGCCCCAGCGTCCGGGGACGCCGAGCAGGTCGACGCGGCCGAAACCCGCGGGCAGGGCGGGCCTGACCAGCAGGTCCTCACCGGTGGGCCGCAGACCCAGCAGGGTGCCCAGCAACATCAGCAGGGCTCCCGACGACCACGACTTCGGGCGTCCGGCCGAGGGCAACTGGACCGGATACTTCGTCAGGCTCCGCTCGTAGCCGGCGATCTGCTCCGGCACCGCCCCGCCAAGCGTCTGCGCCATGTCGAAGATGCCGGCCGCGATCCGGGCCGCGTGCGCGTCGAAGCGGTAGTGCCGCAGCCCGGCGGCGATCAGGGCGTTGTCTGACGGCCACACCGCCCCCAGGTGCGACCCCACCGGGTTGTACGGGCGCTGGCCGGCGGCGAAGGTCCGTACGCCCCAGCCGTTGAACAGCCGGGGCCCGACCAGGTGCTCGGCGACCGCCTCGGCCCGATCGTCCGAGACGATCCCGCTCCACAGCAGGTGCCCGATGTTGGACGACAGGGCGTCGACCGGCTCGCCGTACGGGTCGAGCGCCAGGGCGTAGTACTCCCGGTGCGGCAGCCAGAAGTCCCTGTTGAACCGCTCCTTGAGTGCCGTCGCCTCCGCGTCGAGGCGGTCGGCGTACGCCGGATCGCCCCAGAACTCGCGGGCCAGCCGGGCGCCGCGCCTCTTGGCGTCGTACGCGTAGCCCTGCAACTCGCAGGTGGCGAGGGGAAGCTCGGGCATCCGCCCGTGCGCGTCGACGATCGCGTCCGGGGAGTCCTTCCAGGACTGGTTGACCGTGCCGACGCGCTCGTTGCGGCGTTGGTAGCGCACGTAACCGTCACCGGTCATGTCGCCGTACTCGTCGATCCAGTCCAGCGCCATCCGGGCCGGTTGACCCAGCTCGCGGACCAGTTGGGCGTCACCGGACCAGCGCTCGTACTCGTCGAGCAGCACGACGAACAGCGGGGTCATGTCGGCGCCGGCGTAGTACACCGCGCTCGGTCGCTCGCCGAAGACGCTCGACTCGCCGTAGCGGAGCTCAGAAATGATCTTGCCGGGCTCCTCCTCGCGTTCGTCGTCGAGGTGCCCGCCCTGCACCAGGGCCAGCATCCGCAGCGTGGCGGGCGTCAGCTCCGGGGTGAACGCCAGCGTCTCCAGGCAGGTGATGATGCTGTCCCGACCTAGGAAGGCCATCGCCCACGGCAGGCCGGCGACCGGCACGCGCTCGGCGGTCGACAGTGGCCGGTAGCGCAGCGCGGCCAGGTCGGCGAGGCTCCCCCGGTACATCATCTCCAGGCCGTCGCGCTCGGCCACCAGCTGCGGCGCCCGGTCGAGCCAGTCCTGGAGATCCTCCCGCATCCCGGTACGGACGGATTGCTGGTGCGCCTGCAGGCTGGCCCGCATGTCCTGACCGCCCTCCCCGACGACGGCCAGGACGACGTGCAGGTCGGTCTCCCACCGCCCGTGCGGGGCGACGCGGAGGCGGAACGTCATCCCGCCTTCGTCGACATCGACCGCGGCGGTGCTGCTGATCGTCGTCTCGCGGACGAAGCGCTGCCGTTCGTAGCGCAGGGTGAGCCGCTGGCGCGCCGAGTCGACGTCGACCCGTACGTCCCGCCGCCGCACGTCCCCGATCTCGTTGATGTCGGCGAAGTCGCTGCCCATCTCCATGCGTACGGTCAGCTCGGCGGGCTGCGGCGAGTGGTTGAGCACAATGATCTTCTCGTGGAAGCACTCGTGGATCGAGCGGTGCCGGATGATCGACACGTCGGCGTCGACGTAGTGGCTCGCCGCGCCGGGCACCAGGAAGAACCGGGTCTCGAAGTACGTCATGTCGTCGCGGGAGAGGGCGTTGATCGGCTCCCCGTCGATGGTGAGCACCCAGTGCGAGAGGAAGCGCGTGTCGAACGCGAAGAGCCCGACCGGCGCCTGCGGATCCATCTCGATCTCGATGTCACCCTGGGCGTCGCTGATGGCGAACACGTTTCCGGCGAGGACGTGCACGAGTTCCTGTCTCATGGCCGGTCGTCCCGCCCGCCGGACCCCGCCCGCCCGCCGGACCCCGCCCGCCCGGCGGACGCGTGTCGGCGGGCCAGCGCGGCCCGTCCCAGCTCGCGTGGGTGTCGAGCACCCTTCGGCCCCGGCAGGACGCGCCGCAGCACCAGCAGCAGCCGCATGTCGCCCCGCAGGGTCAGCTCGTTGCGCAGCATGGCTGTGCCCGGGGGCAGGTCACCGTTGACCAACTCGTCGAAGACGCTACGGGCGGCGCGGACGATCAGGTCCGCGTCCTCGGCCGAGCGGGTGACCGTGATGTGCTGGCCCGCCACGGTCAGGTACCAGTGCTCGGTGTGCCCGTCGTCGCGCAGGTCCAGCCGGAGCGTCCCGGTGGTCGTCTCCGGTAGGTCGAAAGACCGGCCCGTGTCCAGCTGCTCCAGGTAGCTCGACGCCGTCGTGACCATCACATCCCCTCCCGCATCCCCGCAGGATCACCCGGAAAAGGGTGAGCGGGCCTCACCCGAACCAGGTGAGCCCCACTCCCCCGCGATCTTGCACTTTCTGTGGCGACACATCGCCCAGAAGACCCCAAATCAACAACCCAAAGTGCAAGATCGCGGGGGCGGGGCTGGGGTGGGGTGGGGGTGGGGGTGGGGGTGGTCAGGCTTGCTTTATGAGGCCGCGGACGTAGGCGGCCTGGCCGGCGTGTTGCGTGTCGTCGTCGGCGATGCTGACCAGCCGCACGCCGAGGGTGACCGGCGGGTCCCACGACTCGTCGACGACGCGGTCCAGGTCCGCCGGACGCAGCCCGGCGAGAAACGATCCGGTACGCGCCGAGACCGTGCCGTAGTAGTCGATCAGCGCCTGCGCGCTCTCCGGCCGTACTCCCGCGACCTGCTCGGGCGTGTGACCGTAGCCGGTGTCGTGCGGGTCGGCGACCAGCCCGAACCGGCCCGCCCAGTCGCCACTCATCCAGATCTGCTCGGCGTCGAGCAGGTCGGCGACGTGATGGTCCTGAACGCGGGTCAGGTGCCAGACCAGCCAGCCGACCGAGTTGGCGCCCTCGGCTGGCGCCCAGCGCAACTGCTCGGGCGTGAGGCCGTCGACCGCCCCGCGGACGAGGTCGGGCAGCCGGTCGTACGTCTCGGTCAGCAGGTCACTCACGTCCACGGGTACGCCTCCTGGTCGGTATTGGATCACCGTACCGCCGGGCACCGACGACCCGATCCTGCCCCGCTACGGTGATCACGTGGTCGCGGCGCTGGAGTTGTACCTGGACCCGGACGCCACCCGGCGCATCCGGGTGCTGTGGGACGCCCTGGAGGCCGAGGGTGTGCAGAGCATGCGCTCGCTGTTGGAGCAGCGGCACCGCCCGCACGTGTCGCTCGCGGTGGCGCCCCGCTTCGACCCCGACCAGGTCGCCGAGGCGCTGCGCGGCACGGTCGTGGCGGCTCCGCTGCGACTCGACTTCCAGCACGCCGGGCAGTTCGTCGGGCGGGTGCTGTGGCTCGGCCCGACGCCGACGGCGGAGCTGCTGGCACATCACCGGCTGGTGCACGGCCGACTCGCCGCCGCAGGTGTCGGGCTGGTCGAGCACTACCAGCCGGGGCGCTGGGTGCCGCACTGCACACTGTCGATGCGCGTACCGAACACGCTGATGGCCGCTGCGATCCGCCGCTGCCTGGAGGTGCTGCCGGTGGCGGCGACAGTGGTCGGCGCGGCGCTCACGGACCACGCCCGCGGCATCGCCCACCCGCTGCCCTGAGCGGCCCGACCGCGAGGCGGGCCGTTTCGTTTGTCCGGTTTGGCGGGCGTGAGTCGGGAAACCGAAAACAAGGGGTGCGAACGCGGTGTGACGTGGGATGGTTCGACGTGGATGCCGTACCGGTGGTGACCCGTGAGCGGGCGCCCGGCCGGGGGCGCGGACGCACACCGCGCCGCCCGCGACGGCTTCGACGAGGAGAGGCAGGGCCCATGCAGGCTCAGCGCAGGCCACCGCGTAACGAGCGGAGCCAGACCACGCACGACCGTACCGGCGGCGGCATGACCGGCGCCGCCACCCCGCTGACCATCTGGGCCGCCGCCGTGCTGCTCGGGCGCATCGGCGCCGGCGACGACGACGTCGAGGACGAGCGGCACATCCTGCGCGGCATCGAGTGAGCCGCGGCGTCGCGGGAGCGTCGTTCAGAGCCAGCCGCGGCGCTTGAAGACCAGGTAGAGGGTTCCGCACACCAGCACCATGAGCAGCAGCGCGAACAGGTAGCCGAAACGCCAGTTCAACTCGGGCATGTGGACGAAGTTCATGCCGTACACCGTGCCGATCAGGGTGGGGGCGAACAGGATCGCGGCCCACGAGGAGACCTTCTTCAGCTCCTCGTTCTGCGCGTAGCTGGCCGCCGTGAGGCTGCGCATCTCCTCGTTCTGCTGCTGCGAGACAAGTGTCGCGTTGACGGTGAGGATGTTCTGCAGCAGGTGCCGGAACCCGTCGACCCGCTCCACCACCTGGGTGAGGTGGTCGGTGACGTCCCGCAGGTAGCGGCGCAGTTCCTCGTCGGTGCCGTAGTTGCCGGCTCCCGCCGCCAACGCGTCGAGGATGCCGAGTAGCGGACGGGCGGCCCGCTGGAACTCGATGACCTCCCGGCTGAGACCGTAGATGCGCCGGCTCGCGTTCGGGTCACCCCCGAAGACCTGGGTCTCGATCTCGTCGATGTCGTTCTCCAACCCGGCGACCACCGGCGCGTACCCGTCGACGACCTGATCCAGGATCGCGTACAGCACCGCCTCGGGGCCTCGGGCGAGCATCGCGGAATCGGCTTCCATGCGGCGTCGTACCGCGGCCAGGTCGGGGGCCTCCCCGTGCCGGACAGTGACCACGAAGCCGGGGCCGATGAACAGGTGCAGCTCGGAGAACTCGACCTCCTCCCGCAGGTCGTCGTAGCGGGCGGCGCGCAGCACCACGAAGAGCGTGTGTCCGTACCGTTCCAGCTTGGGCCGCTGGTGGGCGTTGATCGCGTCCTCCACCGCCAGGTCGTGCAGGCGGAACTCGCGCGCCAGCGACGAGATCTGGTCGATGTCGGGCCGGTACAACCCGATCCAGGCCATCGCGTCGTCCTGCGCCTGGAGACAGGAGTACGTCTCGGCGAGGCCGGCCGGCGAGGCGTACCGGTGTCCCCGGATGTAGACGGCGCTGTCCACCAGCCCGCCGGCGGACGAGCTTCCCGGTTGCGGCGGCGTCACGGCCCCGACCCGGGTCTCGTGCTCGTCGAGCTGGCGGCCGAAGCCGTCGCCTCGGCGGAAGCGGCGGCCACCGACCACGAGCCCGCCCCCTCCCGGCGCTGCCCGGCCCGGGGTTGGGGACGGGGGCGCTGCTTCCCCCGTGCTCCCAGCCCGAAACCCTCGGCGCGCCGCCGGGGCCGGTACTCGCGGCGGGCGGGTTCCGCGCACCGCCGGACGGACGTCGACCGGACGGCGGATACTCGCGGTGACCATGGGCGGGACGGGGGTGACGCCGGTGGAGGTGGACAGGCGTGCCGGCCGGCGGACCGACCGGGTACGGCGCTGGCTGCTCGCCGACGAGTCGCAGCAGCCCGTGCCGCAGGGCCTGCACGTGCGACCACGGGAGGAGCGGCACCACCCGTGGTGGAAGGTGATGTGCCTGACCGGCGTCGACTACTTCTCGACGCTGGGCTACCAGCCGGGCATCGCGGCGTTGGCGGCCGGGGCGCTCTCGCCGGTGGCGACGCTGGTGCTGGTGCTGGTCACCGTGCTGGGCGCGCTGCCGGTCTACCGTCGGGTGGCGGTGGAGAGCCCGCACGGTGAGGGCTCGATCGCGATGCTCGTACGCCTGCTCAGCTACTGGCCGGGCAAGCTGTTCGTGCTGGTGCTGCTGGGCTTCGCGGCCACCGACTTCATCATCACCATCACCCTGTCCGCGGCCGACGCGACCGCCCACATCGACGAGAACCCGTTCCTGCCCGGCGGGCTCAAGGGTCACGAGGTCGTGCTCACGCTGCTGCTCGTGGCCCTGCTCGGCGCGGTGTTCCTCAAGGGGTTCGGCGAGGCCATCGGGATCGCCGTCGTCCTCGTCGCGGTCTACCTGTCGCTGAACGCGGTGGTGATCGCCGACGCGCTGTGGCGGGTGGTGAACCACCCCAGCGCGGTCGGGGACTGGAGCACCGCGCTGCGCGCCGGGCACGGCGACCCGCTGATGGTCGTCGCGCTGTCCCTGCTGGTGTTCCCGAAGCTGGCGCTGGGCCTGTCCGGCTTCGAGACCGGGGTGGCGGTGATGCCGCACATCCGGGGGGACCGCCAGGACTCGGAGGATCGGCCGCTGGGCCGCATCCGGGGCGCGCGGCGGTTGCTCACCACCGCCGCCGCGACGATGAGCGTCTTCCTGATCACCAGCAGCGTCACCACCACCGTGCTGATCCCGCCCGAGGCGTTCCAGCCGAGCGGGGCCGCCAACGGCCGGGCGTTGGCCTACCTGGCCCACCAGCACCTCGGAGGGGTGTTCGGCACGGTCTACGACCTCTCCACCATCGGAATCCTCTGGTTCGCGGGGGCGTCCGCGATGGCCGGGCTGCTCAACCTCGTACCCCGGTATCTGCCCCGCTACGGCATGGCGCCGACGTGGGCCCGCGCGGTCCGGCCGCTGGTGCTGGTGTTCACCGGGGTGGCGTTCCTGATCACGGTCGTCTTCTCCGCCAGCGTCGACGCGCAGGGCGGCGCGTACGCGACCGGGGTCCTGGTGTTGATCACCTCGGCGGCGACGGCCGTGACGCTCGCGGCGCGGCGGCGGCGTCAGCGCGGTCGCGCGGTCGCGTTCGGGGTCATCGCCGTGGTGTTCGTCTACACCACCGTGGCGAACGTGGTGCAGCGTCCCGACGGTGTGAAGATCGCCGCCTGTTTCATCGGCGCGATGATCGTGGTGTCGGCGCTGTCACGCGTGCTGCGGGCGTTCGAGCTGCGGGTCGACCACGTCGAGCTCGACGAGGTGGCGACCGGCATGATCGACGAGCGCGCCGGACGTCGCATCCGCCTGATCGCGCACGAGCCGGAGCGCCGCGACCTGACGGAGTACCGCGACAAGCTGGCCCAGACCATGGCGGACAACGACTTCCCCGACGACAGCGACGTGATCTTCGTCGAGGTCCGGGTCACCGATCCGTCGGACTTCGAGACCGGATTGCTGGTGCGTGGCAGCGTGGCGCACGACCGCTTCCCGGTGCTCAGCCTGGCCAGTTCCTCGGTGCCCAACGCGCTGGCCGCGCTGCTGCTGGAGATCCGCGACCGCAGCGCGCGACGCCCGCACATCTACTTCGAGTGGACCGAGGGCGGCCCGGCCCGCAACGTGCTGCGCTACCTGGCGTTCGGGCAGGGCGAGATCGCCTCGGTCACCCGGGAGATCCTGCGCCGCCAGGAGCCGGACCAGACGCGCCGGCCGCACGTGCACGCAGGTTGACCTGCTCGTCGGGCGCAGGCCAGGGCTGGTGAGCGTGGTCATATCGGCTGGACGACCGACCGGTGGCTGCTGCTAGCCTCGGCGCAGGTCATGAGCGCCAGCGACAAGCCCCGGCTCGCTGGCCGGCAACCCTCCTCCGCGGTGGGGTGCCCCGGGTGAAGACCAGGCACCGGCAGGACGTCGGTGCAAGCGTGGCCTGGCACCCAGGTCAGCACCAAGACCCGGGAGACCTCATGCACATCCTCAGCCTCACGCCACCGGCCGTCCGGCGCATGCCGGCCCTGACCCGGCGTCGGCACGTGGACCTGATGCGAATGCGCAGCGCGGCGTGTACCGCCGCCTGAAGCGCTAACCCCTCCCCTCTCGCCCGCCTCCCGGGCACCCACCCATCCGCGCGACCCCTCGCGTCGATCATGAAGTTGTTGCCCGTCCGACCGGCGTGTCGGGGCAACAACTTCATGATCGACGGGGTCGACCTGTTTTTTTGGAGATGACTGTGCGTTTTCTTGGTCGATTTGTTGTTGTTGGCGCGGTTCTTGTTGCTGGTGGGTTGAGTGGCTGCGGGGGTGGGGGTGGTGGCTCGGCGGCGGGTAGTGGTGGCAGCAACCCCTACGGTTTGGCGCAGCCGGGTGTGCTGCGGGCCGGCACGCTGACCGACGCGCCGCCCAACGTGTACCTCAAGGACGGTAAGTTCACCGGCTTCGACAACGACCTGCTGACCGCCGTGGCCGGCAAGCTCGGCCTGCGGGTCGAGTTCGTCGGTACCGACTTCTCCGCGCTGCTGTCCCAGGTCAACAACCACAAGTTCGACGTCGGCAGCTCCTCGATCACCATCACCGAGGCGCGCAAGAAAACCGTCGACTTCGGCAACGGGTACGACTTCGGCTACTTCGGCCTGGACGTCCCGGCCGGTTCACCGATCACCGGGTTCGACCAGCTCGCCGGCAAGCGGGTCGTGGTGGTGCAGGGCACCGTCCAGGACGACTACGCCACCGGCAAGCAGCTCGACCCGGTGCGTGTACCGGACTACAACGGCGCGATCAACCAGCTCAAGGCGGGCACCGCCGACGCCTGGATCGCACCGGCCGAGATCGGCGAGAAGTCGGCCGCCGACAGCAACGGCAAGATCACTGTGGCGGCCAAGGAGCTCAGCCCCGCCCCGACCGCGTACGCCGTCGCCAAGGGTGGCGACAAGCTGCGCGAGGCGCTGAACAAGGGCCTCGACGAGGTGATCGCCGACGGCACGTGGAGCCGGTTGCAGGCCCAGTACTACCCGGGGCGACCGATCCCGGCCGACTTCACCCCGGGCAGCGGCAAGGCGGCGGCCCCGGCCACGCCGTCCGGGTCGGCGCAGCCGTCCGCCTCGACGGCGTCCTGAGCGACAAGCGGTGACGAGCGAGCGGGACGGTAGGAGAGGCGAACGATGGATCCGTTGAGCACCCTGTGGGAGACGTTCTTCGACGCCGACGCGATGCGCGAGGCGCTGCCCGAGATGCTGACCGTCGGGCTGCCCAACACCCTGATCCTGGCCGTCTCCGCCGCCCTGCTCGGCACGGTGCTGGGTCTGCTGCTGGCCGTGGCCGGCATCTCCCGTAGTCGGTGGCTGCGCTGGCCCGCGCGGGTCTACACCGACGTGTTCCGGGGGCTGCCGGCCGCGGCGACGATCCTGCTGATCGGCGTCGGGCTGGCCCCGCTGGGCATGCAGGTCTGGGGACCGGAACCGTACCCGCTGGGCATCCTCGCGCTGTCACTGATCGCCGCCGCGTACATCGGGGAGATCTTCCGCTCCGGCATCCAGTCGGTGGAGGCAGCGCAGTTGGAGGGCGCGCGGGCGCTCGGCTTCTCCTGGGCCGACGCGATGCGGCTGGTGATCATCCCGCAGGGCATCCGGCGGGTGCTGCCCGCCTGGGTCAACCAGCTCATCGCGCTGATCAAGGACTCCAGCCTGGTGTACTTCCTCGGTCTGGTGGCCAGCCAGCGGGAGTTGTTCCGCATCGGGCAGGATTACGCGGCCACCACCGGCAACGAGTCCGCGCTGCTGCTGGCGGGTCTGTTCTACCTGGCGTTGACCGTCCCGCTGACGCACGTCGTCAACGCGATCGACCGGCGGTTGCGCCACGGCCGGCCCACCACCGCACCCGCGGACGACGAGGACGAGGACGACCCAGCGCTGACTGGCATCCAGGAAGGAGACCGGCGATGACCACCACCGCGACCACCACCTCGGTCAGCGTCGACGCGCGTGACGTCCACCTGGCCTTCGGGTCGAATCGCGTGCTGCGCGGCGTCGACCTCAGCGTGCCACGCGGCGCGACGGCCTGCGTGATCGGCCCGTCCGGTTCGGGCAAGTCCACTCTGCTGCGTACGCTCAACCGACTGATCGAGCCGGACCGCGGCGACGTCCTGCTGGACGGGCGCAGCGTGCTGCGCGACGACCCGGACGCGCTGCGCCAGCGGGTGGGCATGGTGTTCCAGCAGTTCAACCTCTTCCCGCACATGAGCGTGCTGCGCAACGTCACATTGGCGCTGCGTCGGCTCCGCAAACTCGGCGAGGACGAGGCTGTCCAGGTCGCCCGCGCGCAGTTGGAGCTGGTGGGGCTCGCCGGTAAGGCCGACGCCCGGCCCTCGCAGCTCTCCGGTGGTCAGCAGCAGCGGGTGGCGATCGCCCGGGCGTTAGCGCTGCGACCCGAGGTGATGCTCTTCGACGAAGCCACCTCGGCACTCGACCCGGAGCTGGTCAAGGGGGTCCTCGGGGTGATGGCCGACCTGTCCGCCGCCGGGATGACCATGGTGGTGGTCACGCACGAGATGGGCTTCGCCCGGCAGGTCGCCGACACCGTCGCCTTCATGGACCGGGGTGTCGTGCTGGAGGCCGGCCCGCCGGAGCAGATCTTCGAGGGAGCCGAGCATCCCCGGCTGCGTCGCTTCCTCGCCCAGGTGCTCTGAGCCCGTCGCCCAGGTGGCCGGCGGCGCTCAGCCGGCCTGGTGGCGCAGGTGTGCGGCGAACGCCTTCAGATCACCGAGCAGCTCCAGGATGGCGTTGCGGTAGGCGACCGACGCCCAGAGGTGCAGCTCCTCGTCGTCCAGTCCGCCGAACGCGAGCGACAGCGCCTTGCGTCGACGCCGGTCGAGCACCTTGTGCGGGCGGGCCAGGAGGTCGCCCTCGCGCCGCAACGCCTGGAGGTAGGCGGCCACCGCCTCCTGATAGTGCCGCCCGGCGACCCTCTCCAGCAGGGTGAACTCGAAGACGTTCAACGCCGCCTCGGAATCCCAGTAGGCGCTGTCGCGCACCGGCGCGCTCGCCACGTGCCGGCCCATGGCGTGGCGGGCCTCGTAGAGCAGCAGCACGCCCCGGCCGGTGGTGCTCAGCGGTCGGCGGGGTGCCGGCAGCCGCAGCGTCCGCACCGGCGCGGCCGCGGTCAGGTCCACCGCGCCGGCGTACGTCGGCATGCGCTGCGTCGCCGACGCCGACTCGGGCAGCAGGCAGGCCCGCTCCTGATACGGCACCGGACCCCGGCCGGGAGGCAGGGCGCGTACCGTCGCCTCGTGCAGCTCGCTGAGCGGCCGGTCGTCCGGGGCGCGGCCCGGTGGCAGCGTGAGCACGAGACCGTTGGCGCCGGGCACCGGCACGCCCAACACGCAGGAGTTGCGCAGGAACGCCCAGGTCGCCGCCGCCTCGCGAATGCCGCTCGCCACAGCCTGGGCGTCGGCGCGCCAGTCCTGGGCGATCCGTAGCCGTTGCGCCAGGTCGGCGGTCGCCGCGCCGTCGTGCGGATACAGCTCCCGAACGGCCCGGGGCAGCGACCCGGGGCGCAGCGCCAGCGGGTCGCCGGTGGGCGGGGGCGCGGCGTGCCTGGGGCAGTCGGCGTCGGAGTGCGGGTCACCGTCGACCGCGTGGCAGTCGCCCAACCAGCTCGCGCCGGGAGGACCGGCCGGACGGGCGAACGCCAGGTGAGGCAACCGGCCGGTACGCAGGACCGTCTCGTACTGCGGTCGGGCTCGCCCGGCACGCAGCACGTCCAGCGGCAGCACGGGTGCCAGCGTCACCACGGCGGTGAGGACGACGCAGTGCGGGCAGGCGTCGCGTACCCGGTAGCGACGGAGGTGGTCCAGACCGGGCTGCTCCCACTGGACACCGATGACGGCGTCGTCCTGCGCCATCAGGTAGAGGAACTCGGTGGCGACACGCTCACGGGTGACCGAGGCCAGTTCGTCGAGGAACTGCCGTTCGGTGACCACCCTCGGGTCGGCCGCGCTCGCACCGGTGGCCATGGGCACCCCCTCACCGACCGAGCACATCGACGAACGCCGAAACGAGCTCCACCGTACCCGTCGACGACCTGGCCGAGCGCCCCGTTCCTGCGTGCGGCGGTGTCACGAATGCGTCAGGCCGGGAGCTGCCGCCGCTCAGTCGTTGGGTCCGCGCCCCAGCAGCCGGATCTCCTCGTTGTCCAGCGCCGACTGAAGCTCCTGGAGTACCAGGTCGTCGATCTCCCGGTTGTCGCGCAGCCGGGTCAGCTCCTGTCGCTTGTGGGCGAGGACGGCGAGACGCAGCCGGCGTTCCAGCCGACGTTCCTCGGCGGTTCGGCCGCCGGTCTCGTTGAGGTCCTCCAGGTGCCGCTGGTATTCGGCCCGCAGACGGTGGACGGACTCGTCCTCGGCGCCGACCTCGGCGGCGACCTGGGGCAGGGCGTCCAGGCCGGCCTGGGTCGCGCGTCGGCGGGCGTGTCGGGCCTCGTCGACGCGCTCGGGGTCGCCGGACAGCCCCGCCCAGCGCACCACCAGCGGCAGCGTGGTGCCCTGCACCAGCATGATCAGGACGATCACCAGCGCGGTGACGAAGATGATCAGATCTCGCTCGACCACCGGCCGCCCGGCGACCGTCATCGTCGGGACGGCCAGCGCGGCGGCGAGTGAGACGGCGCCCCGGAACCCGGACCAGCCCGCGACCGTGCCGACCCGCCAACTCGACGTGCCGCCCTCCTGCTCCGCCATCCGACGACGTCGTAGCCTCGCCGACTGCGCCGTGAGGTAGACGAAGCCGAGCCGGGTGACCACCACGGCGAGCGTGACCGCGAGCACGATCAGCACGGCCCGCGGCGGCGAGGTGCTGACGATGCCGCGCACCGCCCGGGGGATCTGCGTGCCGAGCAGCACGAACAGCCCACCGTTGATCAGGAACGTGGACAGGTCCCAGAACGCGTACGCCAGCACCCGCGACCGGGCGCGGATCACCCGTGGGCCGGCGTACGCGAGGACCAGACCGGCGACCACGACCGCCAGCACACCGCTGGCGTGCACCGCGCTGGCGAGCAGGAAGGCGCCGAACGGGGTCAGGACGCTCAGCGCGCCCTCGCGCAGCGGATCGTCGAGCCGCTTGCGGATCAACACCACGATGACGCCCACCAGCAGACCGGCGACCAGGCCGCCGAGGCTGGCCCCGACGAACTCCTCGCCGATGCCCAGCGCCCCCGGCTCCGCGCTCTGGGTGAGCAGGCCCACGGTCACCGCGAAGACCACCAGGGCGGTTCCGTCGTTGATCAGGCTCTCGGCGTGCAGGGTGGTGAGGAGCTTGCGGGGCAGCCGCTTGGCCAGACCGGTCACCGCGGCGGCGTCGGTCGGCGCGAGGACCGCGCCGAGCACCCAGGCGGCGGCGGGGTTCACGCCGAACGCCTGGGCGGTCAGGGAGACGGTGATCATGGTGAGGACCACGAGCACCACGGCGAGCAGCCCGATCACCGGCAGGTTCGCCCGGATCTCCCGCAGGCTGATGGTGAGGCTCTCCCGGTAGAGGATCGCCGGCAGGAAGATCAGCAGCACCAGGTCCGGTTCCAGGACCACGTCCGACAGCGGCGGCGCGAGCCCGAGCAGCACCCCGAATGCGATGAGCAGCACCGGCGGCGCGACCCGGTAGCGGCCGCCGAGGGTGGTGCCGATCAGGACGGTGACGCCCAGCACCACGATCAGCACGAGCCCCTGCACGGCGTACCCCCTCGATCCCGGCCGACGGCGGAGGCCGGCGGTTCCATCTGACCGCACACCGGTGGCCGGTTCCACAGGAACGGACAAGTCCCCTGCCGGCCGAGCGCGGTAGCGCTCAGGTCGCGTCGGCGGCGCGGACGCGCGCGGTGAGCAGGCGGGCGGTCCGGCGGTGCCGGGCGGCCTCTTCGTCGTCGCCCAGCGCGGCGGCGAGGTCGGCAAGGTGCCCGGCGACCGGGCCGGCGGTGAGCACCCCGCTGCCGGCGGCCAGTTCGGCGGCGGCCGGCCGGAGCGCGGCGGCGACGCGCCGGATGGTGGGAAGGTCACCCACGGCGAGTGCCGCCCGGGCGACGAGGCACAGTCGCACCTCCCGCAGCAGGTCGTGCGGCCCGTCCGGGAGGGCCCGCAGCGCCGCCGTGGCGGCGCTGCGGTCGCCGCAGTGGGCGAGCAGCAGCGGTCGGACCCACGGCTCGTGCGGACCCCAGTCCAGGCCGGCCCAGTCCTCGCCGCCGAGACCGTCGACGGGCCGCCCGTCGGCGGGCACCAACCGGTCACCCGCCGGAAGCGTCGCGGGGTCGCCGACGGTCTCCGCCAGGCGCAGGCCGAGCAGGGCGAGCGGCAGCAGCCCGTGGGCCAGGCCCGGCATGCCGTCGGTCGGCAGCCGCTGGGCGGCACTCCGGTACGCGGTCGCCGCCGCGTGCCGGTCAGCGACCCACGCCTGACGTAGCGCGGCGTACCAGCCGGTGAAGACACCGACCAGCGCCAGCTCGTACCGCTGCGCGAGGCGGTCGGCGGCCCGCGCGTGCTCGTCCGCGCCGCTCCGGTCGGCGCGCGCGCAGCACGCTTGGAGCAGGATGAGGTGACCCAGCACCTCGAAGGTCACCAGTTGTCCCCCGGCGGCGAGGTCGACCAGCTCGACGCCGATCCGGGCCCGGGCCTCGGCCAGCCCGACCCGGTCGAAGGCGTGCATGAAGCGCGCGTTGAGCGCGAAGGCCAGCAGCCCGGGGTCGGCGAGGGTCCGGGCGATCCGCTCGGCCTCGGCGGCGGCCCGGCGGCCACGGTCACCGGTGGCGCCCCGCAGTTCCAGCGCGAGGGTGCTCAGCAGCCGACTGCGCTGCGCCGAGCCGGCCGGGCCGAGGCCGGTCAGGGCACGGTCGGCGGCGCGGACGATCCGCTCGGAGAGCTGGTCGTCGTCGTTGCGGGTCCAGATCGCGGGTACGTCGAACCCGGCCAGCACCTGCGCGGTCAGCCGGGGGTCACCGACCGTCTCGGCGTCGGCGATCGCCTCGGCGCGGTAGCGGCGCGCCTCGGCCAACCGACCCGTCACCGCCAGGCCGCGCCCGAGGCCGAGCAGAGCGCTCAACCGATCGCGCCGCTCGGTCCCCCCGGCCCGGTCGTACGCCTCGACGACCTGCGCCCACAGCCGGGTGGCCTCGTGCGGGTTGCCGTCGCGTTCGGCCTGTTCGGCGGCGGTACGGGCGTAACCGGCGGCCCGTTGGGCGGCGGCCGGCCCGCCGGCGGACAGCAGGTGGTGGGCGAGCGCGGCGGGGTCGACGGGCTGGTGCCGCTGCAACGCCTCGGCCACGGAGGCGTGCCAGGCAGCGCGACGCGACGCGGACAGGTCGGCGTACAGCGTGTCGCGGACCAGGATGTGGGTGAACCGTAGCCGCCCGTCGGGTGCCCGCTCGGTCAGGAAACCGGCCTGCAACGCGCGGTCCACGGCGTCCAGCAGCACCGCCGGGTCCTCGGTCAGCGCGCCGAGCACGGCGGGGTCGACGTCCCGGCCGAGCACCGCCGCCTGCCGCAGCACGGTACGGGTCGGGGCGGGTAGCTGCGCGAGGCGGTGCCGGATGACGTCGCGCACCCCGGGCGGCACCGCCTCCAGCGCCGCGCCGCCCTCGTCGGCGTACAGCTGGGCCAGCTCCCGGACGAAGAACGGGTTACCCCCGCTGCGGTGGTGGATCAGCGCGACGGTGGTCGGGGGCAGCTCCGTGCCGGCGACGGCGCGGGCCAGCTCGCCGGTCTCCTCCGCGGACAGGCCGCCCAGGTACTCCCGCGTCGGTTCGAGCACGGCGGCACGGGCCAGGGCGGCGGTCAACGCCTCGGTGATCTCGGTGGCCCGGTACGTGCCCAGGACCAGCACCGGTCCGGTGGCGGGCTGCGGTCCGGTGAGCAGGGCGGTGAGCAGGTCCAACGTGTCACCGTCGGCACGGTGCAGATCGTCCAGGACCAGCAGCACCGGGCTACGGTCGGCGGCGGCGGAGAGCACCGAGGCCACCGCACGGTGCCGACGGAAGCGGGCCACGGCGGGGTCACCGGGGCCGCCGGTGACGGCGGGGTCACCGGGGCCGTCGGTGACGGCCGCTTTGCCGTCCGACGGCGCGCCGGCCAGCGAGGACGTCCCGCCCGAGCCGGTGAGCGCCTCGGTGATCTGGGTCCACGGCCAGGCCGCCGGGGCGCCCTCGTACTCGGGGCTGCGGCCCCACGCCGTGGTCCAGCCCTCGGCGGCGAGCTGTCGGGTCAGCGCCTCGGCCAGGGCCGTCTTGCCGGCGCCCGGGTCACCGCTGAGCAGGACGAGGGTGGGCTGCCCGGAACGGGTGGCGGCGTGGGCGGCGCGCCGCAGCCGCTCCCGCTCGGCGTCCCGCCCCACGAACGGCCGCCGCGACGCCGGCCCGCCGTCGGGGCCGGCTCCGGTCTGGGCCGCAACGGCCACCGTGGGGAGGTCGGTGAGGTGTGCGGCCTGCGCGAGGATGTCGGCCTCCAGGCGGCGCAGCTCGGGGCCCGGGTCCACCCCCAGCTCCGCCACCAGGACCTCGCGGGCCTCGCGGAGGGCCGCCAGCGCCTCGCCCTGTCGGCCGGCGCGGTAGCGGGCCAGCGCGAGCAGCCGCCAGGCGTCCTCCCGCAGCGGGTGGCCGGCGAGATGGCCGGGCAGGTCGGCGGCGGCCTCGTCCGGCCGACCCAGCGCGAGCAGCGCCTCGGCCCGCCGTTCGACGGCGAGCATGCGCAGCTCGTCCAGCCGGTTGACCTCCGCGACGGCCCAGCCCTCGCCCACGCAGTCCGCGTAGGCGGGCCCACGCCAGAGCCCGAGCGCCGCATCCAGCGCCGCAAGGGCCGGCGCGGGCAGGCCCGCCGCGAGGTGCCGCCCGGCCTCAGTGACGGCCGCCTCGAAGCGGTCGGCATCCACCGCGTCGGGAGCGGCCCGCAGCGCGTACCCCGATGGTTCGGTGACCAGGAGGCGGGATGGCTGCCGGGACGGCCGGTCGGGCTCCAACGCCCGGCGCAGGTCGCCGACGAACGTGCGGATCGCGCCCAGCGCCCGCTCCGGTGGGACCTCCCACAGGTCGTCGACGAGGCGTTCCACCGGCACCACCCGGCCCCGGGCGATCAACAACCGGGCCAGCACGAGTCGCTGCCGGTGCCCCCGCAGTGGGACCGGAACCGTCCCGGCGGTGGCGGTCACCGGTCCGAGCACGCCGAACGTCACCGCCACCGGTGGGCTCGGCTGCCTGGTCATGGCACCAATCTACGGACGGCGAACGGGCGACGACGCCGGCCCCGAGCCGCGGGGCCCGGAGCCGGCGTCGTCCGCGTCGGCCTACTTCGCCGCGGGTGAGGCGTACCCGACGACGGACGATTCCCAGTTGTTGTGCTGCGGGTGGGTCACGCCGTCCGACTGGTTGCCGCCGACCACGTAGTGGTTGCCGTCCGTGCTGGTGTCGACGTACGACGTGACGATGGCGACGTGGTCGTAGGTGCCGTTGCCGTCCCAGTCGTAGACCGCCGCGTCGCCCTTGCGCGGGACGTAGCCGCTGCCGCGCCCGTGCCAGGTGCCGTTGTTGATGCCGTACGTGCGGAAGCTGCCCGCCGCCGCGGTGAGGCCGGTGTACTTCGCGCCGCCCCAGTAGAAGGCGAACTTCGCGAAGTCGGCGCACCAGGGCCGCTTGCGCCACGCCACCGGCCCCCAGGCCTTGGTGCCGTCGCGGTACATGTAGCCGTCGGTGGTCTTGCCGCACTTCGCGTACGTGGAGGCGGTGCCGTCGTAGCGGTCGTTCGCCGGGTCGGCCCAGAAACCGCTGTAGAAGTTGCAGTCCTCGGTAGACGTCTCGGACAGCCGTGCCTGGACGTCGGTGTTGGTGGAGGTGTACTGCTCCCAGGCGATGTTGCCGACGTCGATGCCGAGCTGCGTGTCGCCCGCGGCGTACGCGGGGCTGGCCACGCCGAGCGCCGACGCCGCGAGCGCCACCGCTGCGACCAGCGCCATCCGGATCAGTTTCATCGGTTCTCCCACTTTCTGACTGACGGGTGTGGACGTCAGAAAGCGTCGGCGTACGGGCTTGGGCGCATCTTGAACGAGTCTTGACACCGACGCTCGACGACCCGTGGGGAGACGGTCAGGCTTCGAGGTCGCGCAACGTGCCGGCCACCGTATCGGCGTTCGGATGGTCGAGTTCGCGAAGGATGGCCACCGCCTGCCGCAGGAAGTCCCGCGCCAGGTCCGCCTCGCCGGCGGCGGAGTGGCTCGCACCCAGATGGGTGAGGATCTCCGCCTCGTTGTACCGGTCCCGGAAGTTGCGGACCAGCTTGAGAGCCCGCTGATAGCAGGCGTTGGCCTCCGCGTACCGGCCCAGGTGGTGGTACACGTAGCCCAGGCTGTCCCAGGAGCCCGCCTCCGCATGCTGGTCGCCGACCTCCTGGTCGAGTTCGACCGCCCGCTCGCAGTACGCCAGTGCCGCCCGATGGTCACCGAGCTGTGTGTGCAGCCAACCGACGTTGTTGACGGCCAGCGCCTCCCCGGCCCGGTGTCCGGCGTCGCGGTAGAGCTCAAGGGCCAGTTCGTTGTGCCGGAGCGCGTCGGACCACCGGTCCTGCTGGTTGTGTGCCCAGCCGAGCCCACGGTGGGTGTGCGCCTGGCTGACCGGGTCGCCCAGCTCCTCGAACAGCGCGAGAGCCGCCTGGTAGTGCCGATGTGCCTCGTCGAGCTCCCCGAGCTGTGTGTGGGCCACCCCGAGACTGCGGTGGGAGCACGCCTGCCAACGCCGCTCGCCCAGCCGGCGGGCGGCACGCAACGCCGTGAGCTGTGTCCTCGTCCAGTCGCGCCAGTGCCCCTGCTCGTCGAGGTGACTCTCCAAGGTCCAGGCCAACTGCCAGGTGTACGCGTCGAGCCCGTCCCGCGCCGCCCGGTTCAGGACGCCGAGCAGCACCGCGTGCTCGGTCTGGAACCAGGCCAGCGCCTGCGCCTGGTCCGCTACCGGGTCGAGGATGAGCTCGGACGACGCCGGCGGGAGCGTGATCGGCTCGCGTGCCGGGTCGAGCAGACACGCTGCCGCGTGCGCGGTGTGCAGGTAGTGGTCGAACATGCGACGCAGGGCGGCCTGCCGGGTGTCCGGGAGGTCGCTCTCGATCTGCTCGGCCGCGTACAGGCGTACCAGGTCGTGCAGGCGGTAGCGCGTCGACGACTGCTGGTGGACCAGGTGCGCCTCGTACAGTTCGTGCAGCAACGGCCGGGTCTGCTGCGGGGGCAGGCCGTTGAGGCTCGCCGCGGCTCCCAGGCTGACCTCGGTGCCGGGGGCGAGACCGAGCAGCCGGAACATCCGGGCCGCCCGGGGTTGCAGCGCGCGGGTGGAGGCGGCGAAGACCGCGCGCAGATCGGCGGTCAGGTCGCCGGTGGTGAGGGCGTCCAGGCGCGTCGCCTCCTCGGACAGCTCGTCGACGAGCGCCCGGAGCGGGAGGTCAGGGTGCATCGCCGCGCGCGCCGCGACGATGCTGAGGGCCAGGGGCAGGCCGTGGCACCGGGCCAGCAGCGCGGAGACGCTGTCGGGTTCGTGCGCGAGGAGTCGCGGCCCGAACCGGCGGGACAGCAGGTGGTACGCCTCGTCGTCGGTCAGCACGTTCAGGGTGAGCCCCTGCGCGCCCTGTGCCACGAGTCCGCCGAGACGACGGCGGCTGGTCACCAGCACGGTGCAGGTGGGGCTGCCGGGCAGCAGCGACGCGACCTGCTCGGTGTCGTGGGCGTTGTCCAGCAGGATCAGCATCCGCCGGCCCGCGATCAGGGTGCGGTAGAGAGCCGCCTGCGCGTCCAGGCCGGTCGGGATCGCCTTGGGCGGCACGGCGAGGGCGTCGAGGAATCCGCGCACCGCCACCGGCGGTGGTACCGGCTCGGCGGTGGGGTCGAAGCCCCGGAGGTTGACGTACAACTGGCCGTCGGGGAAGCGGTCCAGATTGTCGTACGCCCAACGCAGGGCCAACCAGGTCTTGCCGACGCCGCCGGTCCCACCGATGACCGCGACGGCGACGGCCTCGGCGTCCTCGGCCTGACCCGGGACGAGGTCGGACAGTGTGGCCCGTTCGCGGACCCGGCCGGTGAACAGCGGAGGTGGGGCCGGCAGTTGCCGGGGCGTCGGAGGGGGCGCGACCGTGCCGGTCGTCGGCGCGGCCAGCGCGGGGTCGCCGTTGAGGATGCCCAGGTGCAGTGCTTGCAGGTCGGGGCCGGGGTCGACGCCCGTCTCCTCCGCCAGGACCCGCCGCAGCCGGTCGTAGTGCTCCAGCGCCTCGGCCTGCCGGCCGCAGCGGTAGAGGGCGCGCATGAGCTGCCCGGCGAGGCGCTCGTCCAGAGGGTGGGCCGGCGCCTCCCGCAGCAGATCCGGCAGCAGGGCCGCGTGCAGGCCGAGGCGCAGCGCGGCGTCCGTGCGGTCCCGCTCGGCGGCCAGCCTCTCCTGCGTGAGAGCCTCCCGCGTCTCGTTGAGCCATGGAGTGTCCAGCCGGGGAAACGGCTCGCCACGCCACAGGCCGAGGGCCTCGTCGAAGCGGCGCAGTGCCTCCTCGTCGTCGTCCACGGCACCCGCTCCGGTGACCAGCTCGCGGAACCGGTGCAGGTCCACCGCAACCGGGTCCACGGTGAGCAGGTAGCCCCCCGAACGGCGGGAGATGGTCACGCCGTCCGCGTCGGCGAGGCAGGACCGCAGCCGGGACAGGTAGCTGTACAGCGAGTTCACGGCCCGCCGTTGGCGATGGTCGGCCCAGACGCGAGCGAGGAGTTGGTCGACGTGCACGACGCGGTTCGCCTCGAGGAGCAGGACCGCCAGGACGCTGCGCTGCCGGGCGTGGCCCAGGTCCACCCACTCGCCGTCAATCTCCGCCTCGACCTCGCCGAGCAGCCTGAACTCCACCGACACCGTCCCCCGCTGTCGCCCATTTCCGGCCTGACCAGGCGATTCAAGATTTGTTCAAGAAACTGCTTCAGCCTACCCGGCGACATTCGCGGACCCGAATGGCGAAGGTCGCCGGTCTAAGTGCTGGGACGGCTGAGGCGGCAGGCACTGATCCGACGCTGACCGTCCGCTGATCACCGCCGAGCAGGCTCGACGACGTACGACGGCGACGGGCATCTCCCGCGCCGACCCGCTCACCAGGAAGGCCGACCCGTGCAGCCGAGGATCAACGGATTCGACTACCAGCGCGTCACCGTCGCCGACGGCGTGACGCTCGCCGCCGCCGTCGGCGGCTCCGGGCCACCGATCGTGCTGTTGCACGGTTTCCCGCAGACCCACCTCATGTGGCGGCACGTCGCCGCCGACCTCGCCGCCGACCACACCGTCATCTGCCCCGACCTGCGGGGTTACGGCGAGAGCGACAAGCCGGTGGACAGCGACGGCACCGTGTACGCCAAGCGGACCATGGCCGCCGACATCGTGGCGCTGGCGGGGGCGCTCGGCCATGACCGCTTCGCCCTGGCCGGGCACGACCGGGGTGCCCTGGTGGCGTTCCGCGCCGGCCTCGACCACCCGTCGGCGATCAGCCGGCTGACCCTGCTCGACGTGCTACCCACCCTGGACATGTGGGACGTGCTGCACGGCGTCAGCGCCTCTGTCGCCTTCCATCTGTACCTGATGGCGCAGCCGCCCGGCCTGCCCGAGAAGCTGATCGCCGGGAGCGCGGACGCGTTCTTCGGCCACTTCCTCGACGTCTGGACCCGCGACCCGGAGGCGCTGCCGGCCGACGTGCGCGCCGCGTACCTGCGCGCGTCCCGCGACGCGGTGACCTCGATCGTCGCCGACTACCGGGCGTCCGCGGGGATCGACGTGGCTCACGACGAGGCCGACCGGGCGGCCGGCAACCAGCTACGGATGCCGGTGACCGTGCTTCAGCAGGACTGGGGTGCCGCGCTGGGCTACGACGCGGCGGCGGTGTGGCGTGCCTGGGCCCCGGAACTGGAGCACCGGACGGTCACCTGCGGGCACTTCATGGCGGAGGAGGCGCCAGCCGTGGTGGTCGGGGCGCTGCGTGGCCACGGCGAGTTGGATATCCGACACTGAGCGTAACGAGCGACAATGGCGTGGCCGGGCTACCGCAGGCAGCCCGGCCACGCCCCCTCAAGGGGCTCTGACCTGCGGAAATGCGACGTTACACCAGGTGGACGCCAACCGGTCAGCGGTGATACACAGGCAGATATCGGCGACCAACGACGGCACGTCGGTCCCCCTCTCGACCATCGACCGTTCCCCACCGCCCCGGCTACGGACTGACGCGCACGTGGCTCTCCACCGGGCAGCGACCACGGCCGCCGGCGGACGCGGGGGTCTACGACCAAGGGAGTCGCCGTGAGGTATCTGCGTATCCGGTCCCGCCACCAGCCGTACGAGGTCGCTGTCCTGACCACAGCACCCGTCTGCGGCATCCTGATGATGCTTCTCGACGTCCGGCCGACCTCCGTGCAGTCGTCCATGCCCGCGCCGGTCCAGGTCGCCTGGGAGATCGGTCTGATCACGGTGGGAGCGTTCGGGCTGCTGGGCATCCTGTGGCCCGGGCGGCTCTCCACCGGGCTCGGCATGGAACTCGCGTCGCTCCTGGTGCTCGGCACGATCACCGGCATGTACGCGGTGGCCCTGGTCGCCCTGTGGAGCCAGCAGACCCTGGTTGCCGCGTCGTTCGTCGTGGCGGTGACGATCGGGTCGCTCTGGCGGGCCGCGCAGCTCGCCGTCGACCTACGCCGCCTGGTCCGCGCTTGCGAATGCGTGAGCCACGAAGAGCTACAGGGAAGTGTCCCGTGAACAACTCCCCCGCACCGGCGGCACCGCACTGGGTGCAGGTGACGCTCAGTGTGTTCGGAATCCTCGGGGGTTCGACAGGTCTGGCCGCCATCGCCACCGTGCTGGTGCAGCGGGGCAAGTTCAAGGCGGACGCCGCCGACACCCTCACCGAGGCCGCCCTCACCCTGGTACAACCGCTGCAGAGCAGGATCACCGAGTTGGAGAGTGAGGCGCTGCACGCCCGCTCCGAGCTGGGGACACTGCGCGAGCAGGTCAACCAGTTGCAGTTCGTCGTCCGGGTGCTGACCCGCACGCTGGACCGGTGGCGGGCCGCCATCCGCGCGCCGGACGCCACCCTGCGCAAGGTACGGACGGTGGTCGCGGAGTCCGACCGGCTCCCCGAGGACCGCTGAACGGAACCCCGTTCACTGTGGTTCCACCGCACCGGCGCCACCGAGTCGGCCGACGAGCTCCCGTACGGCCGCCCGGAACTCGCGATCGGACTCGCCCGGGTGGTGCCCGCGCAGCGGTGGTGCCCGGCGTTCACCCGGTGCCGGCAGCAGATGCTCCGGGTCCCGCAGCCGTCGGTCCACACGACCGGCGGGGTCTGCGGCCTCCGGTGCGGGATCTCCGGGCCGGTGCGCGGCGAAGACCCAGCCGCCGACCGGGTCGGTGTCCCGCCACAGGTTGATCCACCGCCAGCCGACGCGCTCCCCCACCTGGCGCAGCACCGTCGAGTCGAGGTACGCGGGGAAGAGCCGGGCGTAGAGGCGCTCCAGCGGAGAGCCATAGGTGAGCAGCGCGACCCGACGACGCGTGTGCGGTGGCAACCGCAGCACCGCGAGGGCCAGCAACGCCGAGCCGTGGCTGTGCCCGCACAGCAGCACGCCGGCGTGCCGTTCGGTCAGGTGGCCGATCCGGTCGGCCAACTCCGGCACCGCCCGGTCGGCGTAGCTGGGGGGCGCGAACGGGTGGGCGGCGCGGGGCCAGAAGGTGCCCAGGTCCCACAGGATCCCGACGTGCCGCCGGAACCACGCCGTGCGGTACGCGAACAGGCCCCCCACCAGCAGGGTGAGGGCCACCGCGGCGCCGAGGTAGGTGCCCCCCACCAGGCCCATCTCGACGGCGCCGGCCGGCAGGCCGAACACCCGCCGCGCCACCTCGTCCGGTTCGCGCCCGAACTGCCCGAGCAGAGCCGTGGCCAGCCCGATCAGGGCGAGCACCGCGTAGATGGCGGCCAGCAGGCCCAACCACTCGGTGAACCGCGCCCGGGCCACGGCCTTCGTGACCTGGCGCACCCGCCCGGTCGCCTCGGGCGGTGGCGCGGGGAAGTCGCGGGTGGTGATCGCCGCCGCCGCCCGGCGCCGCCGCCGCCGCGACAGGACGGTCAGCGCGCCACCCAGCAGCACCGCCGCGACCACGTGCAGGAAGAAGGCCAGCACCGTCCAGCGGTACGGCAGCGGCGGCCCACCGTCACCCCGGTACCCGCCCAGCAGCACCCCGCTCTGGTAGATCAGACCGGATGCGAGCGCGCCGGCCAGACCGACCGCGATGGCCGCGATGACCGCCGCGCCCGCACTGCCCGGCAGCCCCGAGAGCCCACCGACGCGCGCGTGCTGCCACAGCACCAGCCCGCTGAGCAGCACCAGCAACGCCATCTGACCGAGCAGCATGCCACCGGCGATCTCGTCGTAGCCGCGGAGGCCGGGCGACGACGGCCAGCCCCGCCCGTCGGTCGCCACGAGGACGAGGGTCACCACGCTCAGCCCGGCCGCCACCACGGCGGTCGCGCGGGCGCACACGGTGGCCGTCCGCGCGGTCCCGGCCCCGTCGAGCAGACCGGGGACCGCGACGAGACCGACGCAGGCCACCAGGACCATCACGCTGAGCGCCAGCAGCAGCGTCGTCGTGGCCGTCATGCCCCCGGCGCAGCGGGCCGTGAGCAGCACGAGATCGAGTATGCCCAGCGCGGCGGCGACGTGGATCGCCCGCAGCCGTTCCACCAGCGGCTCCACGGCCCAGACCGGATTGCCGACGGGTCGGGGGCGTCGGCTGCCGAGCAGCCGCAGGAGACCCACGGCGGCTATCGGCAGCAGCGCCAGGACTGCCAACCGCTGCCCGACGGGCCGGTCGTTCAGCCCGGCCAGCGTGTCGAAGGGCGCCCGGCAGGGTGTGGCGCCGAGACAGCGCCAGGCGATCAGGTCGAGGGCGATCCCCGCGATGGACACCACGTAGACCACTGTGAGGTTGAGCGCGAGGAGCCGGCAGAGGACGGTGACCCCGGCAGCGCGACTGCCGGTGGGTCGCATCCACACCGCGGCGTTGCTCAACATGAACGGCAGCAGCAGGACCATGGAGAGCGTCCGGGCCACCGTGCCCGAGGGCAGGTCACCCCAGCGGTACGCCTCGAGCGTCAACCCGTCCGAGCCGTCGTCGTCCGATCCGTCCGGGCGGTAGAAGCCGCCACGGTCGTCGCCCGCGACCTGACGCGTCCGCGCTGCGCCCAGGACGACCGAGGGCTCCGCCCCCGACACCCCGTGCACCCGCAACTCGATCACGTCGGCCCGTCGCCGCGCATGGACCGGGCGCTGAACCGCCGGACGCCTGGCATCCCGTCGACCAGGACGATCACCAGCAGGACGCCGGCGACGACGGCGCTGTTGGCGACGTGCGGAAGTCGCTGGGTCGCGAACCCGCACACGACGATGGCGGGCACGCCGACCAGGCGCGCCCACGGCCGGCTGCCGTCGACCATCCACGCGAGCAGGATCCGGGCGGTCAGGAACAGCGCGGGACCGGCGATTCCGAGGGCCAGTTGCGCCGCGTTCTCGGTACGGGGGTCCTCGATCGTCATCTCGACGGCCACCGAGGTGGCCAGGACGCCCGCGATCATGACCAGGTGCAGGTAACCGGCGAGCAACGCCAGTTTGCTGCCGGGCGGGCCGGCGGCCATGATGGCGGCGCCCAGCCGTGAGCCGGCCGGCACCAGGTAGAGCCGGGCGAGGGCCACCGCGGTGACGAACGCCAGGGCGAACGCCAGCGTGCTCTCGAAGTTCATGCCGGCGTTGCTGTAGGCGATGCCTGAGAACAGGATCAGTTCGCCAAGCGCGATGATGAAGATCTGCTGGTAGCGCTCGGAGAGGTGCTCACCGTTCACCTGGAGGTCCGGCCAGGAGCTACGCCCCAGCCACGGGAACGGCCACCGCAGCCGGGCCAGGGAGTACTCCAGCACCAGGGCGAGGGCCCAGAGCACCTCCCGGGCCGGGGCGACGGCCGCGCCGACCAACCACATCGCGCCGGAGATCGCGAACCAGATCGCGACCCGCAGGCTCCGCAGTTGCAGCGGGTGCCCCCGCAGCGCCGGGATCAGCAGGGCGCCGCGACCCAGGTGGATGGCCACGTACGCGCCGGCGAACAGGGCGGCGTGCGAGTCGAAAGCGGTGGGCACGGCCGCGGCCATCAGCAGGCCACCGAACATCACCCACAGCAGGAGTACGACGATCAGCGGCGCCCGTGGATCGAACCAGTCCGCCGACCAGGCGGTCACGAACCACACCCACCAGATCGCCGCCAGCATCACCACGACCTGGAAGCCCCCGTTGACGCTGGCGTCGTCGAGCAGCGCCCGGGACAGCCGGGTCAGCGCGAAGATGAAGGCCAGGTCGAAGAAGAGTTCCAGGAACGAGGTCCGACGGGGGTTCTCCCGCCTCTGGAGCAGCCGTCCGGGAAGCGCGCTCGCCATCGCCCCCCTTCCCGGACGTCACCCGCCGACCCAGTCGTACCATCCGCAGGGCCCTGCTCGGGCGGGTTCCCAGGTCAGCGGGCGATGAGGTCCGCCGCCACGTCCCAGAGCCGCTCGGCGTTGCCCGGGTCGACGGCGTACGCCGCCACGCCGGTGTAGTCGGCGGGCCGCTCGGTCCGGACCGGGGCCTCCGTGCAGTCCTCGAAGTAGCGACCGCCGACGCCGTCGAGCAGGGGGGACGCGGCGAGCAGCACCGAGGTGGCGGCACCCTGCTGCGGGCTCTTCTGCCGCTCCTTCGGCGTACGCAGCCCGCCGGTGTGCTTCTGCAGCCCGGTGGCGATCGCGCCCGGGTTCAGGGCGTTGGCGTGGATGCCCTCGCCGGCCCAGCGGCGTTCGGCCTCGACGGCGAGCAGTGCCTCGGCGCTCTTGGACTGCCCGTACGCCAGCAGAGGGTCGTACGGCCGGAACGCGAAGTGCAGGTCGTCGAAGATCACCGGGGAGAAGAGGTTGCCGCTGGAGCTGACCGAGACGACCCGGGCGCCACCGGCGGCGGCGAGAGCGTCGTGCAGGCCGACGGTCAGCGCGTAGTGCCCCACGAAGTTGGTGGCGAACTGCATCTCCCAGCCCTCGGCCGTGCGCTCCAACTCAGGCAGCGCCATGATCCCGGCATTGTTGACCAGGATGTGCAGCGGTCCGTCCCAGCCGGCGACGAACCGGCGTACCGATTCCTGGTTGGCCACATCCAGCTCGCGGACCGTGACCCGGTCCGCGCCGACGCTGGCCGCGATGTCCCTCGCGGCCTCCTCGCCGGCTGGGACGCGACGCACCGCGAGCACCACCTCGGCGCCGGCGGCGGCCAGCGAGCGGGCGGTCTCGATGCCGATGCCGGCGGCGCCCCCGGTGATGACGGCCCGCTTGCCGGTCAGGTCGACTCCGGCGAGCACCTCGTCGGCTGTCGAGGCGAAACCGAATGGCGTCGTGATTCGCTCGGTCATCTCTGTCCCATCTCTCGATCACGCTTACCCGACCCACTGTCACCCGGCCGGTCGGCGATATCCGGGTTACCGGTTTTCCTGGTAGTGACAGGACCAGGCTGGGTGGCGGCGGACGCTCCTACGATGGGCTGGTGAGCACGGCCGGCCCGCTGGGCGAGTACCTGCGTGCCCGGCGCGAGCTGGTCGGGCCGGGTGCCGTCGGTCTGCCGGCGCACGGCCGCCGACGGGTGCCCGGTCTGCGACGCGAGGAGCTGGCCCTGCTCGCCGGCATCAGCGCCGACTACTACCTGCGGTTGGAGCAGGGCCGGGACCGCAACCCGTCGGCCCAGGTGCTCGAGGCGCTGGCGCGGGCGCTGCTCCTGGACGCGGAGGCCACCGCGCACCTGCGCCGCCTCGGCGGACACGCTCCGGCCGACCGCCCGGCACGACGTCCCGAGCGGGTACCGGTGGGCATCCGGCAGTTGGTGGGTTCGTGGGCGGAAACGCCCGCCTTCGTGCACGGCCGCCACCTGGATGTGCTCTTCGCCAACCCGATGGCGACGGCGCTGACCCCGATCTACCGGGTCGGGGTGAACCTGCTGCGCGAGGTCTTCCTGGGCCAGCGCGCGCCGGCGCTCTACCCGGCCCCGGAGTCGGTCGCCGCCAGCGCCGTAGCGGGCCTGCGCGCGCAGGTGGGCGCGGAGGTGGACGATCCACGGCTCACCGAGCTGGTCGACGAGTTGACGGCCGGCAGCGAGCTGTTCCGGCGGCTGTGGGCGCGCCACGACGTCGCGGTCCGCGCCGGAGGCGGGCTGCGGATGCTCCACCATCCGCAGGTGGGCGATCTGGAGCTGCGCTACGAGAAGCTGACGATCAGCGGCACGACCCAGTCGCTGGTCGTCTACCACGCCGAGCCGGGCAGCCCGTCCGCCCGCTCCCTCGCCCGGCTCGGCGCCGCCGTGGACGCGCCGGAGACGGACGGGTAGCACCCGACGTCGGGGCTACCGGTCGGCCGCCCGCTCGGTGACCACCACCGAGATGCCGTCGAGGACGCGTTGCAGGCCGAACTCGAAGGCGTACTCCGGGCCGTAGGCGGCACCGTGCTGCTGGCCGGCAGCCGTGCCGACCCGGGACGCGGTCGGGTAGCTGTCGGGATTCAGGAACGTCTCCAACCAGGGCGCCTGCGACTGCCACCACTGGCCGTCGGTCATGCCGGTCTCCCGTTCCAGGTCGACCACCTCGGACGCGGCACGCGCGGAACTCTTCACGTGCCCGAGCACGAGGGTGAGGACCGCGTCCATCTCGACGTCGGTGAGCCCGATGTCGGCGACCGCGCCGAGTTCGTGGTCGTACTTGGCCATCAGGTTCGGGCCGAGCACCGGCCGGGTCGTCTCGGCCCGCACCATCCACCGGTGTCGCTGGTAGAGCTCCAGGTTGTCGCGGGCGATCCGCTCCAGACGGGCCCGCCAGTCGCCCTCGACGGCGGCGCGCGGCATCTCGCCGTACGCGGTGTCGATCATGACGTCGACGAGTTCGGCCTTGCCCGGCACGTACGTGTAGACCGACATCGTGCCCACACCCAGCGCCTCGCCCACCCGACGCATGGTCAACGCGTCGAGACCCTCGGCGTCGGCGATGTCGATCGCGGCCCGGATGATCCGGTCGACGCTGAGTCCCTGCCCGGCGCTGCGGCTGGTCGGTTCCCGGGTGCGCCAGAGGATGGCCAGGCTGCGGGCCGGGTCCGCGGTCGGCTTACGCTCAGTCGCCATGGTGCGGCCATCCTAACAACGCGGGCGTACGCGGTACGCCAGCCGACCGGTGCCGGCGGGGCCCACGTGTGGCGGCTCGCCGGCACCGACCCGGTCAGGGCTTGAGCACGACCTTCTCGCAGTCGTCCTGCTTGTTCTTGAACAGGTCGAAGCCCCGTGCCGCGTCGTCCAGCGGCAGCGTGTGGGTGATCACCCGGGTGGGGTCCAGCTCGCCGTTCTCGATGTGGCGCAGCAGCGGCGTCATGTACCGCTGGACGTGGCACTGACCGGTGCGCAGGGTCAACGACCGGTTCATCCACGCGCCGGAGGGGAACTTGTCGAGGAATCCGCCGTACACGCCGATGACCGACACGATGCCGCCGCTGCGGCAGGACAGGATCGCCTGGCGCAGCGCGTGCGGGCGCTCGGTCTCCGACCGCACGGCCTGCTTCACCCGGTCGTACGCGTGCAGGTGCGCGCTGCCGTGGCTGGCCTCCATGCCGACGGCGTCGATGCACTTGTCCGGCCCGCGTCCACCGGTCAGCTCCAACAGCCGGGAACGCACGTCCACCTCGTCGAAGTTGATCGTGGTGTGCCCGGCCTCTTCCGCCATCCGCAGCCGGTACGGCTCCTTGTCGATCGCGATGACCGTGGCCGCGCCGAGCAGGCGGGCGCTGTCCATCGCGAACTGCCCGACCGGGCCCGCGCCCCACACGGCGACGACGTCGCTGGGCTGGATGTCGCACATCTCGGCGCCCATGTAGCCGGTCGGCAGGATGTCGGACAGGAACAGCACCTGCTCGTCGGTCAGGTCCGACTCGATCTTCAGCGGCCCGACGTCGGCGAACGGCACCCGCACGTACTCGGACTGCCCACCGGCGAACCCGCCGGTCAGGTGGGAGTAGCCGAAGATGCCGGCCACCGGGTGACCGAACATCTTCTCGGCGATCCCGGCGTTGGGGTTGCTGTTCTCGCAGCACGACCACAGCTCGGCCACACACGCCGCGCACGCGCCGCAGGCGATCGGGAACGGCACCACGACGCGGTCGCCGACGCGCAGCCGGTCCGCGTCGACGCCGTCGCCGACCTCCACCACCTCGCCCATGAACTCGTGGCCGAGCACGTCACCGTCCTGCATGGTCGGCACGTACCCGTCGACCAGGTGCAGGTCCGATCCGCAGATCGCCGTCGAGGTGACCTTCACGATCGCGTCCCGCCGGTTGAGGATGCTCGGGTCCGGCACGTCGCGTACCTCGACCTTGTTGCGACCGGCCCACGTGTTCGCCCTCATGCCGCCTCCCCCTTGGACAACTCGTCGCTCGACAGCGGCTGCGCCGGTCGCTGCGGGAACTCCCGCCGGGCGCGCTTACCCCACGGCGCGCCGTCGGAGCGCACCACCTCGCCGGTCTCCAGCACCTGCTTGAGTCGGCGCAGGTCGTCGTCGAGTTGCTGGTGCGGCTCCTCACCGAAGTACCGGGCCACGGCCTGGCCGAGCTTGCCGCCGGGGATGTCGTACACCAGCAGCACGTGCACCTCCGTGCTGACGCCGTCGGGGGCGGGCACGAACCACACCTTGCCCGTGTTCGGCACGTCGGCGTCGCCGGTGGACCGCCAGCCGATGCGCTCGCCGGGCACCTCGTCGGTGATCTCGGCGTCCCACTCGACGCTGCGGTCGAACGGCGCGCTCGCCGTCCAGTGACTCGTCTTCTCCCCGGTGACCCGCACCTCTTTTAGGTGAGCCATGAAAGTCGGCAGGTTCTCCAGGCGACGCCAGAAGGCGTACACGTCGGCAGCCGGTTGACGAATGGTCGTCGTGGCCAGCAGATCCATGATTCCCTCCCCTCTCTTCAGGCCTCACCTACCCCGAGAGTCACAACCTGCACATACGGCGGACAGAATTCGCCCACGAGTTGGGCGTACCCAGGTCAGAGCCCTTCGCGGACGTCGGACAACCGCGGCCCGGCGGCGGCCGGCACGAGATGACATGCCTGCGGGACGCCGTCGGCCAACTCCCGGGCCCGCGCCTCGGCCTCGCGGTCCTCGCCGGTCAACCGGCCCCCGTGCTGGCGCAGGTGCTCGTCCCACGACGGCACCAGGTACACCTCGACGAACCGGTCCGTCGTCTCGGCCGGCCGGAACAGCCCCCAGCGCATCGCGCCGGTGCGCTGTCGGGCGCCGCGCACCACGTCCATGGCCGCGAGGAACGGCTCTGTGCGCTCCGGCCGGACGGTGTACTCGACAGTCACCAGCACCGGTCCCACGCCCGGGTCCGGCTCGTGCGCCAGGTGCAGTTGCGGCCAGTAGGCCGCCGGTTCACGGTTCACCGAGCGCAGGTCCGGCAGCGGCCAGATCCGGCTCGTCACGGTCCCGACGAACATCAACGCCGCCGCCGCGAGGTAGGCGAGGACCAGCCCGCCCATGTCGGCCACCAGACCCCACGCCAGGGCGCCGACAGCCTGCCCGCCGGCGAAACACACCTGGTAGACGGCCAACCCCCGGGCCCGTACCCAGCTCGGCAGGAAGAGCTGCATCTCGGCGTTGACGTTGGCCAGCACCGTCACCCAGGCCATCCCGGCCGGCAGCAGGGCGAGCAGCACCAGCGGTACCACCCGGACGGTGCCGAGGACCGCCAGCGCGCCGGTGAACAGCGCACCGGCGATCAGCAGGAGCTGGTTCGCCGACAGCCGGGTACGGATCACGGCCAGCAGCACACCGCCCGCGATGGCGCCCACCCCAAGGGCGGCCAGCAGCAGCCCGTACCCGCCGGAGCCCAGCCCGAGCCGCCGGGCCGCCACCAGCGGCAGCAGCGCCCACAGCGCGCTGGCCGGGATCACGAAGACCAACGCGCGGCGCAGCAGCCGGCGCACGATCGGCGAGTGACGTACGTAGCGGCTGCCGGCCCGCAGCGCGGCGGCGAACCGCTCGGGCACCTCGACGGCGCGGGCGGTGCTCGGACGCCAGCGCCACAGCGCGGCCGCGAAGATGGCGAACGCCACCGCGTTGATCCCGAAGACCGGGGCGACGCCGGTCCGGGCGATCAGGACACCCGCCACCGCCGGTCCCACCGCCCGCGCCACGTTCACGCTTATCGAACCGAGCGCGGACGCCGACCGCAGCTGCTCCTGGGGCACCAGCTCCGGAATCACCGCCGACCAGGCCGGCAGGGTGAGCGCCTGCCCGACCCCGAACGCGAAGGTGAGGGTGAGCAGCAGGGCCGGCGGCATCCGGTCGGTCAGGGTGAGCAGGGTCAACGCCAGCGCCACCGCCACCAGGAACAGCTGCACGGCGATCAACAGGTGTCGGCGGTCGAAGCTGTCGGCCAGCACCCCGGCGGGCAGCGCCAGCAGCAGGATCGGCAACAGGCTGGCGGTCTGCACCAGCGCGACGAGGGTGGAGGCGTTGGAGTGGTGGATCAGCAGCCACTGCGCGCCGACGGTCTGCATCCAGGTGCCGATGTTGGCGGCGAGCAGGGCCAGCCAGAGATTGCGGTAGACGGCCCCGCGCAGGGGCGCCCACGCGGAGGCCGGACGGTCCCCCGCACCGGTCCGCGCCGTTACCACCGCCCGTCCGCGCGCAGCACGCGCTCACCGGAGACGTAGAGGTCGTCGGGTTGCAGCAGCAGCAGCCGGACGACCTCGGTGGCGACCTGCTCGGGCAGCGCGTACACCTCGTCGAGGAACTCCGCGCCGACGCGTTCCTGCAGGCGGGTCGGCATCGGCCCCGGGTGCAACTGCATCACCTTGACCCGGTTGCTGTGCTGAGACTCGGCGAGTGACTCGACGAGGCTGCTGCCGTAGCTCTTGGTCGCCCGGTAGACCGGGATGCCGGGCCGGGGAGCCGCGAGCGCCAGCGCGCCGATGTACACCACGTTCCCGTAGCCCTGCCGCCGCAGATGCTCCAGCGCCTCCCGCAGCAGGTACGTCGTCCCCAGGACGTTGATCTCGACGGCCCGCCGGATGTGCTCCACGGTCAGGTCGCCGAGGTCACCGCCCGCCCACATCGACGCGCAGGCCGCGACCCCGTCGACGGTGCCGTAGCGCCCCACCACCTCGGCGAACGCGTCCCGGACGTGCTCGTAGGAGGAGACGTCGCAGACCGCACCGTCGCAGCCCAGTTCGTCGGTCGTCGCCGCGACCTCGGCCGGGACGTCGCCGAACACCACGACGCGGTGCTCGTCGAGCAGCAGCCGAGCCACCGCGAGGCCCAGCCCGCTGGTACCGCCGACCACCACGAAGGTTCTGGCACCCATGTCACTCCAGCCGCCGCAGGTCACGCCCCGCGCGTCGTTCCCGTTTCCGGGCTCCGCACACCCCCGCCGGTAGTGCTGGACCTACCCCGAAGAGGGGATCTGGACGGCTGGGGCGGCAGGTGGCCGCCGATTAGCGTCTGCGGCATGACCTCGGAACACCCTCGCCACCTGGCCGCGACACTGCGCCGCCGCGACTGGCTGACCTCCGCCTGGCCCTGGCGCGCGCTGGCCTACCTGGTCACCACCGTGCCGATCGCCGGAGTGCTCACCGTCGGGCTACTCGTCGTCGGCGCGCCCCTGCTGCCCGTCCTCAGCACGCTCCGGCGGCAGGGCCGACCGCCGAGCATCGCGCTGATGCTGTTCCTGATCACCGGCAGCATCATCCTGGTGGCGTTTGCCCCGATCCTGAGCTTCGCGGTGGGCGCCGTCGAGCGGTGGCGGGTCCGGCTCGTCGACAACCGTCCGCTGCCCGCGTCGCCGTGGCCGGGTCTGGTCGCCCGATACCGCAGCGCGGCCGGCTGGCGGGAGGTGGCGTACCTGTTCTGGCTGGGCGGTTTCGTGCCGGTCGCGTACTGGGTGTTCCTGGTGCTGGTGCTGCTGGACCTGGGGATGGTCACCAGCCCCTGGCTGGCCGGTGACGCCGATCCGGTGGTGATCTGGCGCCCGATCGAGAGCACCGGCGAAGCCGTCCCGTACGCGATCGTGGGTGTGCTGCTTCTCCCGGTGCTCGTCTACCTGGCCGCGCTGCTCGCCGCCGTCCAGGCGGCCGTGGCCCGGTGGGCGCTGGCCAGCCCGGCCGACGCGGCAGCGCTCCGCGAGGTCGCCCGCTCCCGGACCCGGCTGGTCGGCGCGTACGAGGCGGAACGGCGTCGCATCGAACGCGACCTGCACGACGGCGCGCAGCCCCGGCTGACCAGCCTCACCCTCCAACTGGGCCTGGCCCGGCTGGACGTCCCCGAGGACTCCCCCGCCGCCCGGCCCCTCGCCGTGGCGCACGACCAGGCGCGCGGGCTCATGGTGATGTTGCGGCAGTTGGTGCACGGCATCCGACCGCAGAGCCTCACCGACCTCGGTCTCGCCGACGCCGTACGCGAGGTGGCCGACGCGTCCCCCGTCGCGGTCACGGTGCACGCCGACCTCGACGGTGACCTGCCGGAGATCGTGGAGATCACCGCGTACTTCGTGGTGTCCGAGGCCTTGGGCAACGTGGCCCGGCACGCCGGTGCGACACACGCCGAGGTACGCCTCACGCGGGCCGGCGGTGACCTCGTCGTCGAGGTGTCCGACGACGGGCGCGGCGGCGCCGACCCCGCCCGGGGAACCGGCCTGACCGGCCTCGCCGACCGGGTCGCCGCCGCCGACGGCCGGTTGCTGCTGGCCAGCCCTCCCGGCGGGCCTACCCTGGTCCGGGTGGAGCTGCCATGTCGCCGGTGACCCGGGTGGTGCTCGCCGAGGACGAGGTGCTGCTGCGCGAGGGTCTGGTTGCCCTGCTGACCCGCTTCGACTTCACGGTGTGCGCGGCCGTCGGCTCGGCGCCCGAGCTGCTGGAGGCGGCTCGCGCGCACCGGCCCGATCTGGTGCTGACCGACATCCGGATGCCACCCGGTGGACGGGACGACGGGCTGCGCGCCGCCGTCGCGCTGCGCGCCGAGCGGCCCGACCTGCCCGTGGTGGTCCTGAGCCAGTTCGTGCAGACCGGGTACGCGGCGGCGCTACTGGACAGTGGCGACGGCCAGCGGGTCGGCTACCTGCTCAAGGACCGGGTGGCCGAGGTGGCCGAGTTCGTCGACACGCTACGCCGGGTCACCGACGGCGGCACGGCCATCGACCCGGACGTGGTGCGGCAACTGCTGCACCGACCCCGCGACCCGCTCGCCGCGCTCTCCGCCCGGGAACGGGAGGTGCTGGCGTTGCTGGCCGAGGGCCGCTCCAACGCGTCCATCGCCGCCCGGCTGCACGTCACCGAGGCCGCGGTCGGCAAGCACGTCGGCAACATCCTGCTGAAGCTCGACCTGCCGCCCAGCGACGACACCAACCGCCGGGTACTCGCCGTGCTCACCTATCTGCGCGCCGACCCGGTGGGCTGACCAGCGCCGGGCCCGGACCGGTCCCGGGTCGGGCGCGGCGTAGATTCGACCACCGGCACCGCCGCCGGTCCAGGGCGCGGGCCAGGAGAAAGGGGTACGGCATGGCGGAGGCGCTGCGGGTCGGTCTGCTGGGATACGGGCTGGCGGGTCGGGTCTTCCACGCTCCGCTGATCGCCGCGACACCCGGGCTGCGGCTGGACGCCATCGTGACGCGCGATCCGCAGCGGCGCGAGCAGGCCCGCCAGCACTTCCCGGACGCCCGCCTGGTCGACGACGCCGACGAGCTGTGGCGTACACCCGACGCTCTGGACCTGGTCGTGGTCGCGACGCCGAACCGGCAGCACGTGCCGATGGCGCGGGCGGCCCTCGCGGCCGGCCTGCCGGTCGTCGTCGACAAGCCCCTGGCACCCACGGCCGCCGACTCCCGGGCGCTGGTCGAGGAGGCCGAGCGGCGGGGTGTGCCGCTGACGGTGTTCCAGAACCGCCGGTGGGACGGCGACTTCCTGACCGTCCGCGGGCTCGTGGAGCGGGGCGAGCTGGGACAGGTGCTGCGCTTCGAGTCCCGGTTCGAGCGGTTCCGTCCCGCGATCAAGCCGGGCTGGCGGGAACTCGCCGGGACCGAGGAGGCCGGTGGTGCCCTGTTCGACCTGGGCGCACACCTCGTCGACCAGGCCGTGCAGCTCTTCGGAGCCGTCGAGCGGGTCTACGCCGAGGTCGACCGCCGCCGCGCGGGCGCCCAGGTCGACGACGACGCGTTCGTGGCGTTGACCCACGCCAACGGGGTGCGCTCGCACCTGTGGATGGGAGCGATCACCGCTCAGCTCGGCCCGCGACTGCGGGTGCTGGGCGACCGGGTCGGCTACACGAGCTACGGGCTGGACGTGCAGGAGGCCGCACTGCACGACGGCGGCCGACCGGACCAGCCCGGCTGGGGCGAGGTCCCGCCGGAGCGGTACGGCCTGCTCGGCGTCGACGGCGACCTGCACCCGACGCCGACGGTGCCCGGGGCGTACCAGAGCTTCTACGCCCAGGTGGCCGCGGCGCTGCGCCACGGCACGCCGATGCCGGTGGACCCGCGCGACTCGGCCGCCACGGTCGAGCTGATCGAGTTGGCGCACCGCTCGGCGGTCGAGGGCGTGGTGCTTCCGGTCCCGACCGCCTGAGCCTTACTCCGTCTCCTGCTCGGAATAGGCCTCGTCCTGCTCGGAGTGGGCAACCTTATGCTCGGAGAGCGATTCGTCCTGTTCGGAGAGGGCGTCGTCCGGCACGCGGGCGTCGTCGTCGGTCAGCGCGTCGTCCGACGGGGCGACGAGGCCGGCGAGCCGGCGTTCGGCCTCCCGGACCTCCTCGTCGAGCCGAGGGTTGTCCTCGTCGGGACCCTGCGACATGGGCGACCTCCATCGCGCGCGGACCGCCCCTGACTACCCGGCCTGCCGCAGGGAATGCGCCCACCGGACCTGGCCGCGTCCGGGGTTGATCCACTCCACATCGCCGATGTCGCGGTGTCCCGGCCTCAGGATGCCCCCGGATCGGCGAAGTCGAGTTGATCGAGCGCGCTCGGCTTGATCACTTGATGCTCACCAGTTCCACGCGGACTTTCCGAACTGGTGAGCATCAAGTGATCAAGGACTACGGAGGGCGCGTCGATCAGGTGGGCGGCCTTTCCGCTACCCACAGGCCACGCCCCTGAAGGCCCACCACCAGACCACGGGTCTGCAGGACGATGACCGCCCTCTGGACCGTGGTCACGCTGACGTCGTAGAGGGCGGAGAGTTCGTTGTACGTGGGCAGCCGCTCACCCGGCGCGTACTCCCCACTTGCGATCCGTGCGGCGAGATCCTCGGCCACCTCGCGGTATCCGCTGGTTGGTATGGGCATGTGAAGGTTCCTTCGTTCGGCACCTTCCATCGGACCATGCCGATCACACCCCTTCAAGACCAACATTGCCTTAGGTACTAAAGGTCTCTAAGGTCGAAGGAAGTGGTCGTTTTCTTCGTTCGGCAAGCGTGGAGCCTGGCCCCGAAGCCCGCCCGGGGATTGGCGCGATTTGGTCGCCGGCCCCTGGGCGGACTCATCGTGATATCGCGAAAGGTGCCGAGCATGCCGATCGACGAACCCGTGTCCAGGGCCACCGAGCTGTTCATCGCCAAACGCGTGCTCGACGCGCACTGGACGGATGCGCTCGACTCACCATGGCGGGCAGGTGGGTGCCTGGAATGCAGGGGCCGTGACAACTGCCCTCAGCTTGAGTGGGCATCGGCCCTCGCGGCAGAGGTCGCCGCGATCATGTTGCAGAAGGGGTGACCTGGCAGACGCGGAGGTCGGAGGGGGTCGAGCACCGGGCGGGCCGGGGAGCGCGGGGGGCGTGCCGGCCCGACCCGGTGCCGGATCAGCGCTGCTTCAGCTCGCGCCAGGATGGGTGCGTACCGCGCCAGGCGTCGGCGAGGATGGTCGCCGAGGCCCGGCTGGGGCACTGCTGCACCCGCTCACGGCCCGACGCCCCACCGATCTGGGCGCGGACCTCCCAACCTTGCCCGTCAGTACGGATGTACACGTCCCTGCGCCCGCGCGGGGTCGTGTCACCGTTCCACCAGTGTTCCTCCACCTTCATTCGCCGACCGTATAGCAATTTTCGCGCCGGGGGTACGGCGCAGGTGAGCATATAACGGGCTGTTAGCCACAATGCGGGCTCACTTCCACCTGTGCGGGCGGCGGGGAGGAACCGCATCGGCGATTCCTCCCCGTCCTGAGCGATGGATCAGCCCCCCGTCACATACCGCTGAGTACGCCAGCCAGGGTGCTCGCCAACTTGTCCTGCCCAGAAGGGCTGGGATGCGGCGATCCACCCTCTGCGGTGATCTGAATGTCACTCGGAGTGATCGGCGGCGGGAACGCCACCCGCACGGCCGGGTCGAACGGGACACCCATCTGGATGGCCCAGTTGAGGTCGCTGATCACGGTTCGCACGCTTCCCACCCAGAGTGGGTCGATCAGCGGTTGCAGGGTCGACACCGGCGCCGAGGGCAGGTACGACTGGAGTCCGGTGGGCAGCATCGACTTGAGCTTGACCCAGCCGTACTGGCCGATGTCGATGTTCGCCGGGGTGATGTCGTAGTACAGCATCCACACCACCTTGTCCGCACCGGCGCCCAGCAGGGCGTTGACGATCGTGGTCGCGTCGGCGGTGATGCCGGCGTACTGCGCGGGGCCGTTGTAACGCGGCACCCCGATGTTGATGTAGTAGTCCTCACCGACGGGCAGGTCGAGCCAGAAGTTGCACCCGCCGCCGTTGGTGACGATGCCCTGCTTGCCGCCGACGGCCGCCCACTCGAACCGGAAGACGCCGTACGGGTTGAGCGTCTCGGCCGAGAACTCGAGTGCGCGACACATGGCGAGCCGGGTCAGGACTGTGGTCCAGTTGGTGTTGTTCACCCCGCCGGTGGTGGCGTGGTACGCGTTGTGCCCGTCCGCCTTGGCCTTGGCGATGCGCGCGGTGGCGAGGCCGAGCGGGCTGGCGACGCGCCCCCAGCCGTTGCCGCAGGCGTCCGGACCGGCGCGACCGGCGATGATGTCACCGGTGCCGTACCCGCTGCGCGCGTAGTTGTCGTAGTCGACGATGCTGCCGTCCATGTCGAAGTAGCGCCGGCCGTAGCTGTAGACGCCGTTGTTGCCGGGCATGCCCCGATCGTCGAACGAGGTCATCGGACAGCCGGGCCCCACGCCGAAGCCGAACTGGTGGTGCGACGAGCTGATCGAGTCCCCGGTGAGGGTCAGGACCGTGTCGTCCTCGACGGTCTGCACCTCACGGCAGCGGATGCGGTCCTTGTTGGCGTCCACCAGGGTGGGGTTGCCGTTGACCTGCGGGCACCCGGTCGGCGGCGGGGGTGGCGGCGACCCCGGCCCGCCGGTGGGCCAGGGCGGCCCGTCGGTCGGGTCCGTCGGGTTGCTGGGTGACGACGAGCCGCTGGGTGAGGCGCTGCTCGACGGGGAGGAGCTACCGGACGGCGACGCGCTGCCGGACGGGGAAGAGCTGCCCGACGGCGACGCGCTACCCGACGGGGAAGAGCTGCCCGACGGCGACGCGCTACCCGACGGAGAAGAGCTCTCCGACGGCGACGCGCTACCGGACGGAGAAGAGCTCTCCGACGGCGACGCGCTACCGGACGGAGAGGAGCTCTCCGACGGCGACGCACTGCCCGACGGAGAAGAGCTGCCCGACGGCGACGCGCTCCCCGAGGGCGACGCGCTGCCCGAGGGGCAGGGCGAGTCGCTGGGCGACGAGATGGGTGAACCGCTGGGCGAGGCAGTCGTGGTAGGTGCGGTCGCGGTCGCGCCGGGGGCGCGCTGCGCCACCGGCTCAGCCGTCACCGGCGACTGGGTCTGCCGGGTCGGCGACGCCGACGTCGAGGCCGAGGCCGAATCGGTCGGGGTCGGGCAGTCGTCGGCTGCCGTCCGATTCTGGGTACGGATCTGCGCGAGCCGCGCCTCGACCTCGGCCGGGAGCTTCCCGCCCGGCTTGACGCACGGGTCGAGCAGCCAGGTCGTACCCTCCAACTCGCGGGTGCAGGGCGGCGCGTCGTACGACACCGCTGCCGGGGCGGCGCTCGCCGAGGTGGGCGAGGCGCCCCCGGCGGTCGGGGCGACGACCGCGGTGAGGGTGGCCACCGCCATCGCCATCCCGGCGGCGAAGAGAACATTGTGGAACGACCTGGTGGGTCGCGGTCCTGGTGGTCCGCTTGCGTCCAGTTGGCTCATGCCGTCCTCCAGGGACTGAGTGCACCGGTAGGTGTGTTCCCGCACGGTAGGGAGGCGCGCGGTAACCCGGTAGATCAGTCGCCCTTACCTACTGTCGAGCGGGGATCGCTCGCGGTGACCTGCCTCCGTACGCCCGGATGTCTCCTGGCCGAGCACGACGGCCAGCTCCCGGCGGTTACGGACACCCAGTTTGGTGAAGACCCGGGCCAGGTTGTTGTTGACGGTGTTGACCGACAACCCGAGCCGGTCGGCGATGCTGCGGCTGGACAGGGCGACCGCGAGCAGCGCGACGTCCCGCTCGCGGCGGGTCAGCGTCGCCTGCTCGACGCCCGGAGCGGTCGCCGCGAGCAGGGGCGTCCGCACGCCCCGGCAGGCCTCGGCCAGCGTCGCGGCCCGCTGCGCCACCGCCAGCCGAGGTCGACCCCGGCGGGCGTACGCCCGTGCGGCCACGCCGACCGCCTCGGCGGCGAGCAGAGTGTGCCCGCGGGCGACGAGGTCGTCCGCCGCCGCCTCCAGGGCCGGCCCGTCGTCGTGCAGCAGACCGTCGGCCGCGCCCGCGAGGGTCGACGCCAACCCGCCGAGCTGGTCGCCGAGGGCGTTCAGGCGATCCCGTACCGGCTCCGGGGCGCCAAGGCGCACGCACTCGTAGAGCGCCACCGCCTCGATGGTGGGCTGCTCGCTGCCCCGGGCCAGGTCGGCCGCGTGCCGGGCGGTACGGATCGCCGCGGTGCGGTCCCCCTCGGCGACCTGCACCCAGGCGCGGTTCAGCTCCACCCACGCGTGGAAGATCCGGTTGGCGGTGCGCTCCCGCGCGTCCGCCGCCGCCAACCAGCGGCGGGCACCGGGCAGGTCACCCGCCAGGGCCCGGACACCGGCCAGCTCGGCCCAGTACGTCCGCACCAGGTGGTACTGGTCGTTCTCCTCCACCAGGGCGATGGCCTCGCGCAGGTCGGCCTCGGCGGCGTCGAGCTGCCCCTGGGCCTTGGCGATGATGCCGCGGAACCCGGCCCAGACGGCGACCATCCCCCGTGCGTCGCTGGCCACCGCCGCACGGTAGCCCTCGTCGGCCAGCTCGACGGCCTCGGCCAACTCGCCGGCGGCGTACCGGGCGTAGCAGAGCCCCAGCCCCACCTGGGCCTCGTTCCAGGGCAGGTGCTCGGGCGCGGCGGCGAGCACCGCCCGGCCCCGCCGCGCCAGCTCCGCCGCGAGGCCGAGCCGACCGAGCATGCCGGCTGCCGAGGCCGCGCCCATGGTCGCCCAGCTCGCCGCGCGTACGCCGGTGTCGGGACTGCCCAGTACGGCCTGGCCGACCGCCAGCGCGGCCTCGCACCGGCCGTCGTAGAACAGCACCCAGGACCGGGTGGCCTCGGTGAGGTCGTGGCCGGGCGAGCCCTCCGGCACCATCCGCAGCGTCTCGTGCGCCTCGTCGATCCGGTCCAGACCCCAGTAGAGCAGCCCGGCCCGGGTGATCGCCCAGATGGCGAGGCGCTTGCTGCCCGGCGGCGGAGCCGGGGGGAGCATGTCGAACGCCTCCTGGCTGCGCGCCTGGTACTGCAACACCCGGGCCAGCAGCCACTGCGCCTCCCAACCCTGCCCGGCGTCGTACGCCGTGCGGGCCAGACGCTCGGCCAGGTCGATGTCGAACCGGTCGATCGCCTGCCGGGCGGCGGCCAGCGCGATGCCGGGATGCCGGACGCTTCCGGAGCGCAGCTGCCACATCCCGGCGACCAGCGCGTCGTCGCGTCGACGCAGGGGCATGCTCGCCAGCACGTCGGCGAGCTGCCCGAACACGGTCCGGGACCGGCTGGCGGGCATGCTGGCGCGCAGCGCCTCGCCGTAGAGCGGGTGGGCCATGCGCAGGGCCGTACGGGCGACGGAGCGCTCCGCGACCACCATGCCGCTACGCTCGGCGGCCTCGATGGCGGCGGGGTCGACGAATTGTTCGAGCAGCGCCAGGGAGAGAGGTTCGCCGCAGGCGACCACCTCCAACACCTGGCGGGCGGCCGGTTCGAGGGCGCGCAGCCGGGCGCTGACCAGCTCGGCCAGCCGTGGGCTGCCGGAGGCGGTGCCGCGCCAGCGCCAGACGCCCCGTGACTCCTGCAGTCCGCCGGTCTCCATCGCGTCGGCCAGCAGTTCCCGCAGCAGCAGGGGGTTGCCGTCGGCGAGTTGCCGCAGCCGGCGGCGGCTGAGCGCGTCGAGCGGACCCGGCGCGGCCTCGTCGAGCAGGTGGTCCACGGCGGTCGCGGGCAGGGGACGCACCTCCAGTCGCCGACCGTCACCCGTCCACAGTGAGGTGAGGGCGTCGGACAGCGGTTCGCCCGCGCGGACCGTCGCCACCGCCACCGCCAGACCGTGCACGGCGAGCTGGTGCAGCAGCCCGGCGGACGGTTCGTCGAGCAGGTGCGCGTCGTCGATGCCGATCATGACCGTGCGGCCCGCGCTGCGTCGTGCGAAGTCGCGCTCCACGGTGACGACCAACCCCATCGGGTCGGCGTACGGTCGACTCGGCGCGGGGATGAGGTGGGAGACCGCGCCGAACGGGATCGAACGGGCCGCGCCGGTGGCCGAGACCCAGTGACACTCCACGCCGCTCTCACCGGCCCGCGCCAGCGCCTCGCGCAGCAACCGCGTCTTGCCCACCCCGGCGTCGCCCACCAGCACCAGGCCGGGCACCCGCGCCGCCACGACATCCTCGATGGTCTTCAGCTCGACGTCGCGGCCGACGAGTGTCCATTCCCCACGTCCCGGCATGACGACCCTCACCTCGCCCTCGGGGCAGCCCTGCCGTCCACCCTATGGGCAGTCCCGACACTTCCGCTCGACAGCGGTCGATGCGCTCAGGCCGGAGTGGTGAGCAGGTAGTCGTCCGCCTCCGGGCTCCACCGCAGGTCCACCGCGCCGCTCGTGGCGGCGGCCTTGCAGAACTGCAGGAAGCTGCGGTAGCCGAGCTTCTTCTCGCTGAAGTCGGGCCGGACCCGGCGCAGCTGGTTCTTCAGGCCGGAGAGCGCCACCGGGTTGCCGGCGCTGCCGAGGTCACCGACCACTCCCCGGAGCAGGCCGAAGGCCACCTCCCGGTCGCCGTGCTCGGGCAGCGACACCTCGGGGTCGCCCTTGGCGGGCCCCTCGGCCAGGTCGACCACGTTGTGCTCGGCGAGGTGGCGCAGCAGTTCGCCGAAGGTACGGAAGCCGTAGTCGGACTCGCTGAAGGTCGGGTCCTTGCGCAGCAGGGTGCGCTTGAGCCGGGAGGCGGTCACCTCGCCGCTCGCGTTGCCCTGCAACCCGGCAACCGTCTGGGCGACCTGCACGGCGAGCGCGTCGACGTCCCGGCCGGGCTCCTCGCCCACCGGCCGGTTCTCCACCTCCGGTTCGAACTGCTGCTCCGGCTCGGGCGGTCGCTGGTCGAGGCCGGGTTGCCGGGCCGGGCGAGCCTGTCGGGCGCGCACGGGCGGGATGTCCACGCCCTCCAGCCGGTCGTAGTACAGGAACTCGTCGCACGCCGGCGGCAGCAGCGCGGACGTGGACCCCTCCACCCCGACACCGATGACCCGCTTGTTGAGCTCGCGGAGCTTGTGCACGAGCGGAGTGAAGTCACTGTCGCCGCTGCAGATGACGAAGGTGGAGATGTAGTCGCGTTCGAAGGCCAACTCGATCGCGTCGACAGCCATCTTGATGTCGGCGGCGTTCTTACGGGACGCGCCCATCCGCTGCGGGATCTCGATGAGCTCCACGTGGGATCGGGTGAGCATCCGGCGGTCCTCGTCGAAGTACGACCAGTCGGCGTAGGCCCGGCGCACCACGACCCGCCCGCGCTCGGCCAGCGCGTCGGCGATCGGCCGGAAGTCGAAGGCCCCGCCGCCACGGTGGTCGCGGGCCCCCAACGCCAGGTTCTCGTAGTCGAGGAAAAGGGCGATTCGGTCTTCGTGCTCCACGCGGCTCACCCTACGCCGGTCGTACGGGGTCGGGACGCACGCGACGCGCCGCGCCTCAACTCACCAATCGTTCATTTCTTGCAAGTTATCGGTCGCCTCTTTTCATTCTTCGATTGTCGTCTTGCAGTGCGATGTTCGGTGCTGCATCATGCAGATCAATGTCGGGCGTCCAGTGGAACGCCGGGCGGACCTCCACCACCACCCCCACCCAGGAGGGTCACCGATGTCTCGCAGCATCCTGCCGGCGCGCGGACGCCCGGGCCGCCGCCCGGTCGCCGCCACCGTCGCGCTCGCGACCGGCCTCGCCGTGCTGGTCGCCGGACCCACAGTGGCCGCCGCCGGCCCGGCCGCCGCACCCGGCACGCAGCCGGTCGTCACCCGTGCGGCGCTCGATCCGGCGCTGGTCGCCGGGCGTGGCGCCGACGTCGACTTCCTCGAACAGGAGGCCGAGAACGCCCGCACCAACGGCGAGGTCATCGGCCCGGACCGGTCCGCCTACACGCTGCCCGCCGAGGCGTCCGGCCGCCGGGCCGTCCGCCTGACCCCCGGCGAGTACGTCGAGTTCGTCCTGCCCAGCGCCGCGAACGGGATCACCGTGCGGTACAGCATCCCGGACGCGCCCTCCGGCGGCGGGATCACCGCGCCGCTGGGTGTCGCCGTCAACGGCAGGCACGTGCGCACCATGACGCTCACCTCGCAGTACTCGTGGCTCTACAACCAGTACCCGTTCACCAACGACCCGCAGGCCGGCCTGCTGCACCCGGACTGGTGGATCACCGAGTGCCAGTGCGTGCCGGCGGCCACCACCCCGTACCCGAGCATCACCAAGCCCTTCCGGCCCGCCCACTTCTACGACGAGCAGCGGCTGCTGCTCGGGCGTACCTACCGGGCCGGCGACAAGGTCCGGCTCACCGCGCCGGCCGGCAGCGCCGCCGCGTGGACGGTCATCGACCTGCTCGACTCCGAACTGGTCGCACCGCCCCGCGTACGGCTGCTCGCGGCGAACGTGCTGGCGTTCGGCGCCGACCCGACCGGCCGGCGGGATTCCGCCGACGCCCTGGACAAGGCGATCGCCTTCGCCCGGCGGGCGCACCTGAAGGTCTACGTTCCGCCGGGCACGTACCAGGTCAACCGGCACATCATCGTCGACGACGTGACCATCGAGGGCGCCGGCACCTGGTACACGACCGTCAAGGGGCGCGAGGTCGCCCTGTCGACCCCCGCGCCGGACGGCTCGGTGCACACCGGCGTCGGGTTCTACGGTCGCGACGCCGCCGACGGTGGCAGCCGCAACGTGCACCTGTCCGGCTTCGCCATCGAGGGCGACGTGCGCGAACGCATCGACACCGACCAGGTCAACGCGATCGGTGGCGCGATGAGCGACTCCACGATCGACGGACTGCACCTGCGGCACACGAAGGCGGGCCTGTGGTTCGACGGCCCGATGCGCAACGTCCGGGTCACCAACACGATCGTCGTCGACCAGATCGCCGACGCGCTCAACTTCCACACCGGGGTGACCGACTCGGTGGTCGCGCACACCTTCGTCCGCAACACCGGCGACGACGGCCTCGCGATGTGGGCCGAGAAGACCGCCAACGCCCGCAACACGTTCGACCACAACACCGTGCAGTCGCCGACGCTCGCCAACGGCATCGCCATCTACGGCGGCACCGACACGACCGTCTCGCACAACCTCGTCGCCGACCCCGTCCGGGAGGGCAGCGGTCTGCACGCCGGCGCCCGCTTCGGCGCGGAGCCGTTCGCCGGGTACCTGCGGTTCACCGGCAACACCACGGCCCGCGCCGGCACGTACGACCTGAACTGGAACATCGGGCTCGGCGCGATCTGGATGTTCGCGCTGGACCGCAGCATCGACGCGGCCGTCGAGGTGACCGGCGACGCCTACCTGGACAGCACCTACAACGCGATCATGCTGGTCAGCGACTGGCCGGTGAAGGACCTCTACTCGATCCCCGACGTGCGCTTCCGCGACGTCCGGGTCGACGGCACCGGCACCTCGGTCGTCAGCGCCCGCACGGCCGGGTCGGCCTCGTTCGCCAACGTGGACGCCCGCAACGTGGGTGCGGTCGGCGTCAACAACTGCGGATCGTTCCACTTCACCCCGGCCGGCTCCGAGTTCACCCTCACCGACCTGGGCGGCAACGACGGCGGCTGGCTCGCGCCGTGGCTCCTGCCCAACACCATCACCTGCGACGACCGACCGCCGGTGTCACCGCCGCCGCCTCCGGCCCAGTGGTGAACGCGGTGGGCGGCCCCGGGGGGCCGGGCGCCCCCCCCCCGCAACGCACG